>NZ_JCACKS010000209.1:0-52767 GCF_059505505.1 Pelatocladus sp.
AGGCTGGTCGTGGCAGCTTGAATCACTGCCTACCCCGAATTATTGAGCCGATACTAAATAATTTTATTAATGCTTAATTACTGATTACAGATGCTATGAATGCACTGATGTTGATACCTGTGGACGAACATTTGATAATTGCCACGGTAATTGGTGACGATTAAACCAAAAATCTACACAAACACCTGTAATAAATAGTACTAATAACATAAGTAATTGTGTGCGGGCAAACTTACCGCGTGAGTTCTCACTCAAGCTAGATGAATGTAAATTTAAGTTCTCATCAATTTGATGATGTCTCATATTAAACCTTCACATAATATTAACCCTGTTTTTTTATTTAGAAAATTTGGTGAGAATTTCTACGCTGTTTAGCTATTTGGTTTTACTCTCAATTTACCTAAAAAAAAGTTGAAAAACAGGGGAGAAATCGGGTAAAAATTGGGTAGCAAAAGTTAGAGCATATCTAACGCATCTGATTTACTCGAAACCAGCGATAGCCGTATGCTTCTAATGAGATCGAGGAGGAATCACCATTAAGGGGTTCATATTGGCGATCGCTAAATATCTCAATGAGATGGGTATATTTGTGTGACTTAAATGTCGCTATGCATGGTTGATCTGCTAAATTGTGTAGGGCGATAACTGCTTTACCTTCCCACTCACAGCAGTGAGCCAATACACACGGCTCGTCAGTTTCCAAAATCTGCCATTTACCCCAGCCAAACTCCGGACACTGTTTGCGAATGCGAATGATGTGTTCCATCCAATTCATTAAGGAAGTGCGATCGCGTTGTTCGACTCTTACATTTACTTGTTTGTAGCTGTACTCTCCTTCTTCAATCACAGGTCGAGTCAGGGAAGCAGGTGAGGCGGTGGAAAAGCCGCCGTTGGCTGCATCTGACCATTGCATGACTGTACGAACGCTATCTCTACCTTCAAGTGATAGATCATCACCCATACCGATTTCTTCGCCATAGCGTAGCAGAGGCGTACCAGGTAGACTGAATAATAGACTATAGGTAAGTTCGATCCGATGCCTATTGTTTCCTAACATTGGTGGTAGACGACGGCGAATACCATGTCCGAAAATTTGCATATTCTTTTCGGGAGCAAAGGCCTGGAAGATTTCTTCACACTCAGAATCAATGATCTGATCAAGGGTAAGTTCGTCATGGTGGCGGACAAAGTTAAGCCACTGACAGCTATCAGGAATATGAGGTAATATTTTTAATCCCTCACACAAAGCTGGTGATTCTTGCCTTGCCAGAGCCAAAAACATATATTGATTTAACAGGAAATTAAATAACATTTGGCATCTGTCACCATCGCCAAAGTAAATAGGAATTTCTTCTGGTCGGACATTTGCTTCTGCTAAGAGTAGAGCATCACCCCGACGTGATGATAGAAACTCTTGCATGTCTTTTAAAAAGGTTTGCAAATTCGGACACTTTGACATCCCCAATGGATTAATTAAAAATGGTGCAGCATCGATGCGAAATCCAGACACACCAAGTTGTAGCCAGAAACCCATAATTTTATAGATTTCTTCTCGCACCGCAGGATTAGCAATATTTAAATCTGGTTGTTCTTTATAAAAGTGATGCAGATAGTAAGCTTCTGCTTTTTCGTCGTATTCCCAAATGCTTTCTTGTTCACCAGGAAAAGAAATTTGTTCCGGTTTTGTTTGTGGGCGTTTCTTTGACCATACATAATAATCGCGGTACTTGGAGTTTGGATCTAAACGTGCTTGTTGAAACCAAGGATGCTGATTGGATGTATGATTTACAACTAAATCAACTAGTACTCGAATGCCGCGATCGCTCGCTTGATGGATGAACTCGACAAAATCTCCCAATGTCCCTAGTCGCGGATCAACGTTGTAGTAATCCATAACGTCGTAACCGTTATCTTGGTTGGGAGAAGGATAAAATGGTAACAACCACAAACAGGTAATCCCTAATCCAGAGAAATGATCCAGACACTTGGTCAATCCTGGAAAATCACCAATTCCATCTCCATCTAAGTCCATGAAGGTTTCAACATCCAGAGAGTAAAATATTGCATTTTTATACCAAAGATTTTCCATATGAAACTAGTTAGCTGTTTCCTGCTGTTGTGAATCTTGTTGTCTGTGTCGTTGAGGTTGGGAACTATTGTCGTGAAAATGCAGCCACAGTAATACTCCACCAATCACTGCAAAAATGATGTTTAACCAGAAGGTGTAGTCAATGGCAAATTGCACTAACTCTGTCAGCGCAGTTCTTTCAGTAGGTATAGCATTGAAAAGGGCAAAAATTCCATGTACGGTGATTCCTGCACCAACCATGCAAACATAAAGTAATCCTGAAAGATAGATTGCATATTTCCAACCGTAATATTTTGCTTGTAAATAAACTACAGTCGCCGCCACTAAGTCAGCGCCTAAAAAGCTCATCACACCTGCAAAAGAAGCATTTTTTGACCATAATAAAGCCGCTAAGGGAACATTACCCATAGAGCCAATAAAGGTGAAAAAGGCAATAATCGGTGCTATCAAGGCATTTTCAACAATAGCAAGTAGTGCAGGTGCGTTTTGACCGGATTGTAAAAATAGGGTATTCCAGAAGGTGGTAGGAACAAACACGGAGATAAATCCAGCAATGGTGAAACCAAAGAGAATTTCTTTATACGCCATCTTCCATTCCATAAAGAAAGCATGGGAAATCGCCAGCCAACCTGTTTTGGAAGTTAACTTTTGCCACCAATTTTTGTTTTGCATCTCTGCGTGGTGTTGCATTCCTTCACCTTCTTGACGTTGTTGTGCATGTTGTTTTGCTTGATTAGCAAGATCCCTGGGAAACCAAAAGCGGGTGAGGATGTAGGCGTAGATAATCATCAAAGTGCCAAGTAGAAAGTTACCAACAAAGAATTTCCAACCCAGCAACACCCACAACACGATACCCAATTCAATCACCAAATTGGTAGAAGCAATTAAAAAAGAAACAGCATTGATCGGATGTGCGCCTTTGACGAAGACAGAACGCGAAGCAGCGATCGCAGCAAAGGAACAAGAAGAAGAAATAAAGCCAAACAAACCAGCTAATAATGCTTGTTTCCAACTGCGTTTACCTAAAACTCGCGCCATTTGGGAGCGAGTAACTATCACCTGAATTGCCGCAGAAACTGTATAACCGAACACCAGCGCCCAAAAAGATTTCCATAATATTCCGGCGCTGGTTAATAAAGCTTGTCCTATTTGGTCTAACATGATCGACCCTGATTGATGTTAGTTTACAGTCAGTATTCACTAAGTTTGCGTGATTTACGTTTTGTTTTTACCTTTCCCCAGATAGGATTCTTAAACAAAACCTTCTACAACCCCAATAATTGGGATCAGTTGCAAAAGATAAATAACTGCGAATACTGCGAAAAATATTCCGGCGATCGCAGTACCAGCAAAAATTATTTTTGACGGTTGTAATTCTTTTGGTAACATTCGATAGTTGAGGAAGAGAGTAAGCCCGGTGACAATGGGAATATGAGCAGCTTCAATTCCACCTGCGGTTTGCAGCAAGCCAATAGGTTGACCGAAGAATAGATAAACAGCGATTGGTAAAATAGCTAGTAACACAATAATATAAACACGCTGCAAGAACTTCTCTTTAGTCCAACGTCCCCGCACACCAAATCCTTGCAGAATAATTTGCGTACCATCAGCAAACATTCGCCCAAAACCATCTTCGACTGAAAGGACAGTGCTACAAAAGGTAATAAAAACAATCGCCACCATAAACCAAAAGCCAAAAGGCCCCCAAAGGTCGCCTAGCAAGCTTCCCAGAGTTTCTGCTACCTGATTTTCTTTTGGTACAAGTCCCTGCGGACGCAGCAACTCGCCACCGAGAATCAAGAAAGACAACGCCGCCAATAGCGCACCAACCACAGCTAAGGTGTTGGATATGGTCATCAAATTTATCCAGCCGCGCAGTTTCTTTTTTTCCTGTTGATTGAGTTGCTTGGGGTCTATACTTTCTTTTCCCTTAACACTAGCAGCACCATAACCTCTAGCTTCTACCCAGTAAGAATACCACATTAACCCGGCCGCTCCTGCGAGCATAAAACCTAGCCAAGGTAGTATTTCTTGATACTGCACGTTTTGGGGAATTTGCGGTACTAATCCGGCTGCCAGTTGACGAAGATTTGGAAAAACAAAAATAGCAGCTGTTACCACTGCAATTGTACGGGCAATCCCCACATAAGAGGAAATCTTTTCGACTACGTTGTATTGCCCAAATAAAACAATTGCTGCTGTAACAATTATGATAATTACCGTCCACAGTTGTACACCTCCCCCTGTTACCAAAATTAGTGCAGTAGCGGCGGCTCCTGCAAGTCCAGCAACAGTAGAGATTGCTACCACTAATTGTGGTAGTAATATCAGCCATATAGCCCAGTTTTTCGGTCCAGGAAGTTGTTTAAAACCTTCGAGAATAGTTGCGCCCGTGCAAACCGAAAAGCGACCCACCTCACCGTTAATAAACCATTTCAGAATCACAGCAGCAAGTAGCGCCCATAGCAAAGAGTAACCATAAAGAGCGGCAATACGAGGTGTAAATAGTAACTCTCCTGAACCCGCAGCCGAAAGCATCCACAAAAAACTTGGCCCGAGCCACTTCAAGTTTTCCCAACCACGGGGAGACTCTGGTATATTTATATTCTGTATAGATGAATGGCGATCGCTTTGATTGCTCATTTGGTAGTATTCCGTTAATAAATACCGTAACTTTCTAGATCCCCCTAAATCCTCCTTTTGAAGGGGGATTTAGGGGGATCTAGAATATTTTGCTACTGACAAGAGGATTTTTCAAACATCCTCTTACTGCGGAATTGCTGAGGGATATACTTCATCGGCAATTAGCACAGGTTTGTTGCTATATTCTGCTTCTAGCTGGCGCTTCAAATCTAAATTCCAAGTAAGCTTGTATTCTCGTTCCAAGTCAGCAACAACAAACTGACGTAATACACCCGTAACTGCTACTTTTTCATTCTCAGTCACCTTTGGCTGGGCATTCTGATACAAGACTAGCAAATCTTGTCCACCAAACAACTTGTCTTCATCCAGTGTAAATGAATTGGCATCTGTAATATTTTCCACTTCACCTGTCACCGCCAGTCTTTTACCGTAGTATTGCTGGGGATCTGTAGTAATTTCACCAGGTTTTGGTGCTTGGGCTAGTGACTGTGCAATAATTGCAGGTTTATTTTCATAATCCGTGTACAAGTTTGGATCTAAGTCCAACTTATATTCTCGCTCAATATCTGCAACTACAAATTTGCTCACCTGACCTGTTGCTTGAATGAGTGTGTTTGGATCTGCTGGAAAAGTAAAAGGTTTACCTGTTGCATTCACAACCAAGATGGGTTCACTACCAAAAAATTGCTTATCGCTGATTGTGAAGGTTGATGCACTCAATTTTTGGATGGGTTTGCTTCTAATAGTCACTGTTTTACCGAGAAGTTGGTTTGTATTATCGGCAACTTCTTCAGTAGTAACATTATTCTCTGGGACTGCTGATTGTTGCTCTAAGTTGTTGGTACAAGATCCAAGCAAGAAAGTAAAGAGTGCCAGAGTAAAAACCCCTGTAAACCTCTGATTTATCATTAGCAAAATCTCCTTAATTCGTTGTCTATCAAGTTTAAATTCATGGAGAAAAAGTTCGTAGCAAGCAATGCGCGTGTTTATTTTTTAAGCACGCGCATTGCTTACTACAAACTGTTAATTCAGAAATACTTGACCATTGCTTTGAATTCTCAACACAGTATCACTGTTAGAGAAGTTAGCTGTTTCATCCAATGAAAGAGTTAGTGTTCCATTTTTAGATGTAGATATAGGCATAGCATGAATAAAACCTGCATCTTCTCGTATCATTGTGATAGTCACAGGTGTTGGTAGATTTCGCAGAACAATTTCTTGTCCACCTGAAAGAATTCGAGGTTGGGTATAACCGATCGCTTGGTAAGAGACAGAAGCGTTAGTGTTATTTTGTAATTTCACATTTACCCTACCTGCTGTTGGTGTAATAGTAGCGATTCCCCTTCGGGGACGCTTCACGAACGGACTCTGTCTTGTTGCTGGTAAAGGTGGCTGTATAGGATTTACACCTCTGACATTAGGATTAATGGGAACAACCACGCCGTTTTGTCCGCCAGACATTTGACCTTGCTGTCTAAGAGTTGCAGCATTCGGTGGACATCCCTGGGGAACCAAAACTTGATTATTATGTGGTTCTTCGTAAAAAATGCTAGGACAGGGATTGACCGCAGAAAAAGGGGCTGCTGATGCAGCCAGAGGAATAGCTGGCAGACCTATTAATAAACTGCTAAAAATACCTCCCAATAGCCCAGCTTTGTTTTTGCTGTTCTGATTTGGTAGATTCATAGATGCCTCCACTAAATGTAATATAAATTTTTCAAAAATTTGAATTAAGTATGATTTTTCTCATCATCAAATAATTTATTTATTAATTAATATTAAAAATCAATATATTGTTTTGTTGTTCTAAAACAATGGCGAATATGAATTTGAATTAACTTAAAAAAAGTTGAGCCGCTCAACTATCAGAGGAGTCTTTCAAAACGTCTTTGATTTAAGCGTAATTTGTAATTGTGGAAAACTCGTGAATATTCTCAGCGTGTTTTTCAAATTACTACTTACGAAATAGAGTTGATTCGATCATTAGATTTTATCTTCTTCTTTTGATGGATAAGTAACTAAATCTATAGACTGATGAATATATATGTTTTAAGAGAGAAGCTAAATAAAAATCTACCTAAACAAAACAAAGTTGTAATTTGTTGAGGAGACAAAAATGGTAATCCAACAACATAAGCGTGCAGTTGGTACATTCCCCAATCGCCGAACAGCAGAAGACGCGCTGAATAAACTCAGAGACTCAGGTTTCTCTATGAATCGAGTTTCTGTATTGGCAAAAGACACAGATCGCAATGAACAAATAGGTGGAGCTGCTGTCAGAGATAAATCTGACATGAGCGATCGCGGTGACAACGAGGCTCAAGAAGGAGCTGGAGTTGGTGCAGTCACTGGGACTATTTTGGGTGGTATTGGTGGTTTACTTGTCGGTTTGGAAGCTTTAATCGTTCCGGGAGTAGGGCCTTTTCTGGCTGCTGGAACAATAGCAACAACCTTAGCTGGTGCGGGTATTGGTGCAGCAGCAGGTGGTTTAGTAGGAGCGCTGACTGGTTTGGGTATTCCTGAAGAAGACGCTAGAGCTTATAGCGAAAGAGTATCCCAAGGTGAATTTTTGGTAATTGTAGATGGTAATCAGCATGAAATTGAGCGTGCTGCATCAATTTTGAGAAATCAAGATATTCGCAATTGGGCTGTATACGATGTATCTAGTGATGTAGCTTCTGCTGATATGTCTGGTATGAATAACATGGATCGGACTACACAGAGGTATACAGGAAGTACTACTGATGAGGGTGTAGTGGAAATTGTTGATAAGCGGGATGAGCAATCTCGCTAAGTATGATCGAGCGATCGCCTCAAATCATGCGATCGCACTCCCTACAATGGCAAATCTATTTTACTTTTTGCCATTGCCATCACCTTTTGGGGAATTTTCACCATAAAAGTTGTTCCGACGCCTACCTTACTTTCGACAGAAATTTCTCCCTGATGTAGTTCCAGGCATTTTTTCACTACAGCCAATCCAAGTCCAGTGCCAACAATCTTACCTACATTATTACCACGATAAAAAGGCTCAAATAAATCCTGCTGAGATTCTACAGGAATACCGATTCCAGAGTCTTGAACTTGGAAAATAATCATCTCTGGAGTACAACTGAGAATTAACGAAATTATTCCTTTTTCAGGTGAATACTTAATCGCGTTTGAAAGTAAATTGCTGAGAATTGAATACAGCAAATTTTCATCCAATTTGGCATGAGTACAGTTACTTTGACTGGCAAATTTAATACTATGTTGTGGTTGAGTAGAAAACTGAAGATCCTCAATTAAATTAATACAAAATGCCTCTAAATCTATGAGTTCTGGACGAAATTCTAATTTGCCTGCTTCTGCTCTCGTTAATGTGAGAATATCCGTCAGTAATTGATTCATGGATCGAGCTGAAGATTGAATCCGAAGTAGATTTTTGAGCTTCTTTTCTTTTGTCCACTGCTGTTCACTTTGAGCCAACAATTGAGCCGATCCTAAGATAATACTCAAAGGCGTACGAAATTCATGAGACACCATAGAAAAAAAGCGCAGTTTTAGTTCGCTGAGTTCTTTTTCTTGAGCTAATGTGCGTTGAATCGCTTCCGCTTGCTGACGTTTAACTAATTGTTGATAAAGCAAAGCATAAACACCTAACAAAATACTAAAACTCAGGAAAGTGCCGAGAAATTCAATCAACATCCGGTTACGGATATTGTCCTGGGAATGTCTGACTGAAATTTCCAGTAACTGTTCTTCCCTAGTTTGCATTTGGGTTAGTGTTTCGCGAATTTCGCTACGGTTTTGGTTACTTTGATTCACTAGGGATGCTTGAACAGCAAAAGTCGATTTACCTTGCTGTAAAATGTCAATCGATTGCTGGGATAGTTCAACTCTTTGAGCGATTAAAAATTTTAACCTCTTCATCTGCTGTTCTTGAGAAGGATCATCAGCAAGTTGTTGTTGCAATTTTTTGACTTTAGCATTCAAGCTTTGCATTGCTTGATTGTAACGTTTGAGTTCTGAACGCTCTCCATAAAGAATATAGCCCCTACGTCCTGCTTCTGCATCGGTTAGTGTAGCGAAGACATCAATTAAGCTTTTCATTGCTTCATGGGTGTGCTTGACTTTATCACCACTCTTAATTAACTGAGTAGCGTTTTGATAAGAAATGAGGCTGACAATACCCATCAATAACAAAGACAAACCAAAGCCAGAGGCGATCCATTTTCCTTCCAGCGACCATTTCATAAGAAAATAATTTTAGTTAAAACTTTGAAGTCAGCACCTTTTGTTATCAAAAAACCTTACATTAAAGTTAATTCAAAAATGTTCAGATCATGCGTATCTTGGTAGTTGAAGATGATGTCCAGCTAGCAGAGATGCTGATGGAAGCCCTCAGCGATCGCCAATATGTGGTGGATGTAGCCCAAGATGGAGAAGAAGCATGGGATTTTGTTAATGCGTTGGAATATGACTTAGTAGTGCTGGATATTACGTTACCCAAGTTAGACGGTGTAAGTTTTTGCCAACGTTTGCGATCGCCTACGGTGGGGCGTATCTCATCGCGCAACAGTACACTGCCTGTCCTTATGTTAACAGCACGCGATACCCTAACTGACAAAGTTACCGGATTGGATGCTGGAGCAGATGATTATATGGTCAAACCTTTTGAAATGCCAGAGTTAATGGCTCGTATTCGCGCGTTGTTCCGCCGCAATAGTACCACAGCATCTTTCCCTGATCTCAGTTGGGGAGGTCTGCATTTAAATCCCACCACTTATGAAGTCACCTATGTTGACCAACCCCTACACCTAACACCCAAAGAATTTGCTCTTTTAGAATTAATGGTTTCTAGTGGTCGCCGGGTGTTAAGTCGAGCTGGAATTATAGAACGTATCTGGTCACTGGATGACCCACCTAGCGAAGAAACTGTGAAATCTCACATCAAGAGTTTACGACATAAACTTAAAGAGGCTGGTGCTCCTGATGGTTTGATTGAAACAGTTCATGGACTAGGCTATCGCCTCAAGCAGCTTTAGATATCTACCCGATTTCTACCCCATTTTTGCCCAATATCTCCACAATTGATTGCTAGACTCCTACTGAAAATAACTTCCTTAACACCAAAATTCTCCAAATCAATTAATTACTTGGTTTGGAGAATTTTAATTTTGACTGATAAGTAGTTGGACAAAATTAAATTCATTCGTGGATACTCTTAACAGGGAACTCTTAACTGTGAACAGAAAAACAATTTGTGTAATTAATTATGTCTAATTACTTACTTATTTCCCTATCCCCTGTCCCCTATTCCTTGTCTCCTCTAAATAACCGATATTTACCCGATTCTTACCCGATATTTTGACTTCTAAGTCGTAACATCACCAACATAGGCAAATTTTGAACATTATTTTACTTTTGGGTCTAATAATTATGTCTCAATTTTCAGTCAATATAGCTAACATTGTTCTTACTAATGAGCAGTATCGCAAGCTCAAACTTTATGCAGAAGCTCATGAGATATCAGTTCATGAAGCAATTCGCTTGCTCATTGACTCTCTTCCAGAATACTCCGAAACGGGCAAAAATTTAAATAAAAATCATCCATTTATATTTTCACGAAGGTTTTTACATACTTTTTTTGATATGCATTAATCTGAATTTGTTAGCAATCAAAAATTTCATAAACTTTAGTCTTTCTATTATTTTGCTACATTTTTTAATTTGTGGGTGAAGATTTAAAAAATGAATAATTTTACCTATCAGAGTTTAGTTAGATCTCTGGAAAATTCTGCTACAGAAATGCAATATTCTCAAACAGTTTATGCACTAATTTCAGTTCAGGGTGATCCTACTGCTGAAATTGGCAAAGAAGGAGCGGGTGAACAAAATATATATGTGCGCGAATTAGGATTAGCATTAGCAAAACGAGGTTATCAGGTTGATATTTTTACTCGACGCGAAAATCCTAATCAAGAAGAAATTGTGCAACTAGCACCAGGATGTCGCACAATTCGTTTACTTGCAGGACCAACAGAATTAATATCCAGAAATAATTTATTTGAATATTTACCAGAATTTGTAGAAGCTTGGCTCAATTTTCAACAACGAACCAAACGCAACTACGCACTGATTCATACTAATTATTGGCTTTCTGGTTGGGTAGGACTAAAACTTAAAGCCAAGCTGGGTTTACCCCAAATTCATACTTATCATTCTATTGGAGCAGTTAAATACCGCGATGTCCAAAATCCACCGCAGATTGCTTCGATTCGCTATCATGTAGAGAAGGCTATTTTAGAACAAACAGATTGTGTAATTGCCACTACTCCCCAAGAAGCAGAAGATCTGCGTCAGCTAATTTCACAAGACGGACGCATCAAAATTATTCCTTGCGGTATTAATACTGCACACTTTGGTTCTGTAAGTAAAGAAACTGCTCGTCAGCAGTTAGGAATCGCCCCTGATGATCGAATAATTTTGTATGTAGGACGTTTTGATCCTCGTAAAGGAGTTGAAACCTTAGTCAGAGCTTGCACCTATTTGACTCATCCATTTAAACTCTATTTAGTTGGTGGTAGTCGTGAAGATGAAACAGATTTTCGAGAACAACAACGCATTCAAAATCTGGTAAAAAAATTAGGATTGGCAGAAGTTACGGTTTTTACAGGACGGATTTCTCAAGCGCTGCTACCTGCTTATTATGCCGCAGGAGATGTTTGTGTTGTGCCTAGTTATTACGAACCTTTTGGTTTGGTTGCTATTGAAGCAATGGCAGCAAAAACACCTGTAATTGCTAGTGAAGTGGGAGGATTGCAGCATACAGTGGTACATGGTGAAACCGGACTGTTGGTTCCTCCTTGTAACCCCAACGTCTTGGCGATCGCAATTCGGAATTTGTTAGAAGATCCTATTCTTAGGCAATCCAATGGCAATGCTGCATATAATTGGGTTCAATCTCGTTTCAGTACTCAAGCAGTCACCGCCCAAATTTACGAACTCTACCAATCTCTAACACTAGGTACCTTTGTCCAAGAAATAATTCAAACTAAAAAGTTAACTCCGAACTTGGAAAGACAAATCCAAAATTTATTAAAATCAAAAGCTTTGAAGCCTCATGAAATTAAGGCTCTAGAAAAACTAATTGATTCTTTTTCTAATGGCACTGTGCAATGGGTAAATGGCTGAATGCGAGACTCGCAACAAATGAAATAATTATTTTGGATTTCCTACATGCATGTTTATTTAGAATGATAAATAGTTGATGTCAATTTCAAAAAGAGGTAAGTGTTGTGATGGAGATAGAAGAAAATAAATTTACAAACCAAGATGGTAATATCGTAATCGTCTTCAAACCAAAAGGTCGGCTAGACATCACCACATCTTGGGAATTTCGTTTAAGATTACAAAAATGTATTTCCAAACTCAGTTGTCACATAGTTGTCAATCTCAGTCAAGTCATTTTTATTGATAGTACGTCAAGTCATTTTTATTGATAGTACTGGACTAAATTCATTGGTGGCTGGAATGCGAGATGCTCACAAAGCAAAGGGCAGTTTTCGTATTTGTAACCTACGTCCAGAAGCCAAATTAGTGTCAATGATAGATATGGCATTAAAGATTTTTGAAACAGAGGAAGAAGCTTTAAATAAGCTAATTCCATTTTATTCATAGCTAATATTTTTAAATCCTCTTGCTGCTTGGTTGTAAAGATTAATCAAATCATATTAAGCTGTTCAGCATTTAAATCGAGCGAGCAATCTCGACACAGTAAGCAGTATAGCTCTCAAAAATCCTAGTTTAAATGCACATCAGCTTAATACAGGGACAATAATACATCCCTGTATTTAAATATATAAAATTATTCGTATTTTTTTAATTTTATTCTCAACACTTTGAAGTCGGAGGAACTTAACCATGAAAATGCTTATAGCTATTGACATAGATCATACTTTGGTTGAAAACGAGCAAGCTAATGCTGCTTTAAACCAACGTCTGGAAGCTATACGCAATCACATTTACTTAGTTTATGTTACTAGTAACTCTTATGCTTCTAGCCATGAGCAAATAGCACAGGCAAAGCTTTTAAAACCAGATTATTTGATTACGAGTCTGGGTAGTGAAATTTATCAACAAGGTATTATTTTAGATAAAGGTTGGGCAAATTACATTTCAAAAGACTGGAATCGAGATACAGTTTGGGCGATCGCCAGCCAATTTTCTGCACTTAAACCTAAACCTGAAAGAGAACAAGCTCCTTGGAAGTTTAGCTTTGATCTGGATATGAATGCATCGCTTGACATCATCAATGATTTGCGAGATTTATTAGAATTTGCCGGATTGAAGACTCAAGTTGTTTTTAGCAATGGACGAGACGTTGACATCTTACCCCACAATGGGAGCAAGGGAAAAGCTGCTGACTATCTGCAACAAATGCTGCAAATACAACCAGATGCAACCATTATCTGTGGAGGTTCTGGAAGTGACATTAGTCTATTTCAATTACCATCACCAGGAATTATCGTTGGTAATGCTCAAACTGAACTTCTTTGGTGGTATTACAACACACGTCACTCTCGCCACTATCTAACTCATTATCCTTATGCTGTAGGTATTCTCGAAGGTTTTATCTACTTTGATATGTTACCATTTTCCCCGATAGATACTAATAGATACTAGTTAAAAACAGTGGGGTGTAGAGACGCGAAATTACCCTGCGGGATCTTGCTACGCGTCTGGTACAAGGAATTGTGGGCTTAACACCAACTGTATTGGGTATGGGGTAGTTTGGGAGCATCGCAAATGTTCAAAAAACCGACTGCGATTTCAATCGCAGTCTTAGAGGATGTTTGAAAAGTCATGATTGATGTATCAAATATTTTTTACCCCACCCTAACCCTCCCCTTTACAAGGGGAGGGAACCGGATTTCTCTTGTTTCCCCCCTTTATAAGGGGGGATTAAGCAGGGTGGTTTCATACAAGCAGAGAAAAATTAAAATCTTCTTTTAAAGCCTCTCCCCTTAATAAGGGGAGAGGTTTGGAGAGGGGTAAAAATCTATGCTTCAAAACGATAAATACAGACTTCCATATTTTTCTTTTCTCGTATGAAACCACCCTGCTTTATAAGGGGGGATTAAGGGGGGTAATAATGTAATTAAAATTACAGCCAATCACTTTTCAAACAACCTCTTATAGCTCAAGTCTGCTTAAAGCAGACTACTTGATTTTATGAAGTCGTCTTCAGACGACTTGTGCTATTAGCTAAGGGTTAAAACCCAAGTGCGGTATTTAATGATTCAATTAAGGATTCTCTTTTCACCACCAAGACACCAAGTCGAATCGCAAACAATTTTATATAATTTTATGTATATTTATTATGCACTTGAACCTAACACTGCTGCCACTTGAGCAGCAAGTTTTTGAGCATTAAATGGTTTACTAATAACTCCTGTAACCCCCCATTCAATGAAGTGACGTGTTTCTGCGACACGCCCTTTAGCCGTTAAAAGAATCACAGGAATCTGCTTAGTAATTGGATTTTCTTGTAAATTTTTAAAGGTTGTCAAACCATCCATATCTGGCATCATGACATCTAAAAGAATGGCATCTGGGCGAGCAGTTTGAGCCAATAATATTCCTTCACTCCCACTTTTAGCAGTTAATACTTGCCAACCTCCCATAATCTCCAGACAGGTTTGAATTAATTTACGGATGTCATCTTCATCATCAATTACAAGAATTTGCTTGGCAGTCATTTTGATTTTTTTCCTTAATTGTAGGGTGCGTCACGGCTAATTCCTACTTTCGCAAAAGCTCCAATCCCTACATAGCCATAACATACCCTAATTAATATTTACTTTAGAAATGACCATCTAATACCAATTAAATATGAAGCTGCATATTATTTTAACCCCTCCCAACCTCCTTTCAAGGGTAGGGGTTTTAAAATCTCGAAAATAGTTGATAAAATTCTCAATTGCTTAACGTGGTTTGGTTGTTTCAGGATTTTTAAATCGGCTGAAATAGTCAAAAAATGACCGAATACAAAACCCCTACCCTTGAAAGCTCCCAACCTCCCCTTACCAAGGGGAGGTGCCGAAGGCGGTGGGGTTCTTTCTATGCATCTTCATATGAAAATGGTATAAGTTAGTTTTTTGTTACTATATAGGGCATATTAAATCTATTAATCTAAATTCCAGTAATAACTATCAGGAATTGTGATAACTACTCTTTTCAAGCGATGGAGAGCATCATGACAAATCGCCAAAGGAGCAGTTTTACCATAAGTCCTTTCTTCTTTATCAAAGCTTACCGCAAACGGTAGACCAGGAAAAGCATTCGACTCAGAACGATAAATTTCAAAGTAAGCAGACTCAGACTTTTCCAAAGCACAGACAACTAGCTCAAAAGCAGCCTTAATATCTGTTGAATATGGACGTAAAGGTAAATTGAACTGTTCAGATACAACCTGATCTAAATCTGCTAGCGAGTTTAGCTCAATAGTTGCAGTACTGTGAGATGTTGTTATGTTCATTTTCTACTCGCTCAAATTTAGCTGCAACAAGATGTTAGGTTACTCAACTTTAAAGATACATTTAAAAAGTGGAAAACTCGTGTAGAGATATAAAATTACCAGTTCCTTATTCTCTATTCCCTGTCTCTACTACTAAATTATCGAAATGAGAAAGCGATCAGGCATTTTACTTGCGTGATCTACTGAAATGAGAAAGTAATCAGGTATTTTACTTGCGTGATCTACCGAAATGAGAAAGTAATCAGGCATTTTGAGAAAGCAATTAGGTATTTTACTTGCGTGATCTACCGAAATGAGAAAGTAATCAGGCATTTTGAGAAAGCAATTAGGCATTTTGCTTACTAAATTTGACTTAATCCTTTCTTTTTCTCAGTAATCAGTTAAACAAACTGTGAGAACAAGTGATTATTTCAGCTAAAAACGCGGGATTGAAACAGGGAGTATCCCAAATAGACCTCTTGCAAAAATATTTTTACCCCACCCTAACCCTCCCCGTAAACGGGGAGGGAACTAAATCTTCCCCCCGTTCACGGGGGGATTGAGGGGGGTTCATTCGACTTTTGCAAGAGGTCTAATGTTTAAAATCTCCGCAGACTGGAAGTCTGGGGCTATACAGACAAAGCCTGCCTACGCAAGCTAGAATTAGTCCGCCTGCGCGGACTTGGTTTGTGTAGCCGTGATTTCTAATCGCCAGGTCTTTTTCTTTAGACTCACAACGCGCATTTTGTTTTCTGTTCCCTATTAAGAGTTCTTTATTCCCTCTCTCTTGTAAATTGTCTGAAAATATCTTTATTGTTCTTCATTACCTATTTTTAATCTCAGGTTAACACTTCGCGGTTGTTCTTTATCTGTTGGTTTTCTTTGAGTCTTAATAATTTTATTTGCAGAAATCTGCCATTTAGAAACTAAGTATTTTTGAATCACTTCAAATCTTTGGGAAATGAATTTATTAGGTTTTTCTTCGGTGGAATCGGTGATTAATTCTAAATGCAAAGTAGGCTGCTGTTGCATAATTTGTCCGACTCGATCAAGTAAGTTTGTGCTAGCCGTTGGTAAAGCTGCACTATCCGGTGCAAAAGTTATTACCCCTTGGGAAACAGAAATTCTTTGCATTCTCACCTTTGCTGTCGGAAAATTAAGCCTATTTACAATATCTTCAGTCAATAAAATATTTGCATCTCTATCAATTCTACGTTCACTGAGATATGTGATATTTATACCAAGTGGTTCCATTTGACTTGTTGTTACTTCGTAGCCTAATAACTGTGCTGGTGGTGGAAGTCTAAGATTTTGCAAAGCTGCTGAGGTGGTTTCCAAAAAAGTAATTTGTATTTCTGCAACGCTTGGAGGTTGTGTAGGCTGACTTTGTTGTTCGATGATATTTGTCACTGCCAATTTACTGATAATGTCACTGTTGGCTGTAGGAATTTCAATTAATTGCAGAACTATATCATCTGGCTTTTTTCTGAGATGAGATGCGACTAATTGCACAAATTCATTTTTTTCTTCTGGTGTGTAAAGTTTACTGGTAAACACGCGCATTTGCATTACTAACTTACCATTTCGATCTTGAGTCAGAAAGTTACCAAGATCAGAACGAGGTGTGCCGTTAGGAAAGTTGGCAAATTTCTGTCGCCAAATTTCTGTTCCTGCTTTTAATATTTGGTTATTTTGTTGTTTTTGAATAATTTCTTGCTGTAGTTGCATCAATGATTGGCTAAGGGGAAAAAGCAGAGTTAGTACTGGAATTAAAATCATAATAAAGCGACTGGGAAGACTACCAATTGCTTTTAAACGATTTGATGCTGGAAACTGTTCTAAAAATGATTGAATCCTGCTGCTTTCAGAGTCTTGGTAATGCCATTCTCGGATTTTTGAACGCACAGATTGTGTATCAATCCGTATCAATAAAAACACTACCATTGCCATTAAAGTAATTGCGACGAGGTTGGTTAAAAATAGCAAACCTCCCCCACGGGCGATTTGTAAACCATTTAACCAGTTTAGAGTAGCTGCAATACCAACTCCATAACCTACCACACATAAAGGTGGCATCAGTGCTACAGCAATTGCGACTCCTGGAATCGAAGTTACAACCCCTTTCGGTTCTTTGCAGGTAGCAACAGCAGCTAAAGCACCGGAAAATAGCGCGATCACTAAATCTAGAACATTGGGGCGTGTGCGAGCTGCAATCTCAGCTGTTAGTTCCTTAAATGGTAAAAGTCCTACTAGAACAAAGGCAAAGGTAATGGCAACCAGACAGCTTAAGCTAAGGTTAATGATGGCGCGTACTGCTAAAACTAAATCTCCCGCCGCGAATGCCAAACCATTGGCAAGAATTGTTCCCATCAGAGGAGAAATCAACATTGCACCAATAATAACTGCGGGGCTATTGATCACTAAACCCAAAGTGGCAACACCTGCTGCAAAAATGACTTGTAGCCAATAATTTATATCCTGTAGCGTTACCGATCGCAGCAAATCGCAGTAAATTTGTTCTTTACGGACTTCAGTAATGCCCAAGTTAGCAGTCAACCAATCTCGGCATTGATTGATCCGATTCTTTTTAGTGCCATCTGCTTGCCCGAACTTAGCCATAATTTTCCTTGCCAGTTAAGTAAAGCCTAACTTTCACTCTACAAGTTCAAAATATGTCGTGTTTTTAGATATTAATAGCCGTTTTGAGAAAAAGAAAAAAGTTAATTTAAATATAGAAAATAAATTATTGCTTTTTAGTCAACCGTAAAACCTAGAAAAATATTGTAATAAGAATAACTAAAAAACTAAATAAATATGCAAAAATTGATGCTTTTCCGCCTAAAACGCTATTGCGTTCCTATTCTAACGGTTTTACTCGCACTACTACTTACACAATTGTTACAACTGCTGCATAAGTTAAGTGCTTATCCACTATTTTTTGCTGCTGTCATGATCAGTTCTTGGTATGGCGGTTTAGAATTGGGGCTGCTAGCAACACTTCTGTCCGCTTTAGCTTGCGCCTATTTCTTTTTAATTCCTGTTTATTCTCTGAGTGTAATTGGTTTTAATATAGTAGGGCTAGCTCAATTTGTGCTTGTGTCACTTTTAATCAGCATCTTAAATCAGATGTTACGTTCTGCTCAACGGCAAGCCAATATTAATGAACGAGAAGCCCAGCATAATTACGATCGCTTGCGTCAAAGCCAAGAAAAACTACACCAAAGTGAAGAACGCTACCGTTTGTTTGTAGAAGGTGTGAGAGAATACGCAATTTTTATCCTGGATGCAAACGGTTTGATTGTGAGCTGGAATATTGGAGCAGAACGTATTTTAGGCTATCGGGAAGCAGAAATTATTGGTCAGCATTTTCAACTAATTTTTACACCAGATGCGATTGAGCGGGGATTACCTGAGCAAATATTAACAAAGGCAGCAACTAAGGGTTTTACTAAGAATAATCGCTGGCACATTCGTAAGGATGGCACACATTTCTGGGCGCATTGTGCGATCGCGCCTTTACGAGATGAAAACGGAAATCTGCGCGGCTTCTCAAAAATTATGCAAGACATCACTGAACGCAAACGATCTGAGGAAGAACGCAATCAGCTATTATTGCGTGAACAAGCCGCACGCGCTGAAGCAGAAGCAGCAAACCGTTCCAAGGATGATTTTTTAGCTATTGTCTCCCATGAATTACGCACTCCCATGACTGCAATCTTGGGATGGGTTGGGATGTTGCAAACAGGTAGACTCGATAAGGGCAGAGTCAGGGATGCAATTGAGACAATTGAACGCAATGCTAACTTACAGATGCAACTTATTGAAGACTTACTAGATATTTCACGTATTGTCCAGGGGAATCTTTCACTGAATTTTGACTCGGTTGATCTATTAGAAGTGATTACAGCTGCAATAGAAGTTGTACAACCAACAGCAGATGATCAAGCTATTCAACTGAAATCGGTGCTTGATACTTCGTTAGAGTCAATTTGGGGTGACTCAGAACGTTTGCAACAAGTTGTGTTAAATTTACTTTCCAATGCAATCAAGTTTACACCCCACGGGGGACGAGTTGAAGTGCGATTGTCGAAGGAACATGGGGACAAGGGGGACAAGGGAGAATTTTTTAACAAGTCTCTTCCCAATCCCCATTACCCCTTATCCCCTCCAGGGGCCCCACCTTCCCCTTATCCCCAAAGGGGACCCCTACCTTCCCCGATCCCCCATGTCCAAATTCAGGTGAGTGACACAGGTAAAGGTATTAGTCCTGATTTTTTGCCTTACGTTTTTGAGCGTTTTCGTCAAGCTGATAGTACAAGTACAAGGTCAAATAAAGGGTTAGGTTTAGGACTTGCGATCGCGCGTCATTTGGTAGAATTACATGGCGGTACTATTGATGCAGAAAGCCAGGGAATAGGACAAGGAGCAACGTTTACAGTAAAACTACCGCTTTTAGATGTCTCTGTATTATCTGTATTAAAGGATGTTCAAACAAACAATAATAACCAGATACAGCCGCCAACAGTTGGAGAACAAGCAGTAGCATCAAACAATCCTCCCAGACTTGACGGTTTGTGCGTCCTCGTTGTAGATGATGAGGTGGATGTACGAGAATGGATTAGCACAGTTTTGCAAGAGAGTGGTGCAGAAGTTATTGCTGTTGGCTCAACAGGTGCGGCGTTGGCAGTTATTGAACAATCCAAACCAGATATACTAGTGAGCGATATCGGGATGCCAAACGAAGATGGCTACACACTTATCCGTAAAATTAGGGAAATAGAATTAGAACAAGGTGGCAGGATTCCAGCCTTAGCACTAACTGGATACGCCAGAGAAGATGATTCCAGAGAAGCGATGACAGCAGGTTTCCAATTACACGTAGCTAAACCAATTCGAGCAGGTGAATTAGTGGCGATCGCTGCTAGACTTGCCAGAATGTCTGGAAAGAGGGTGTAGGGGTTTAAAAAAAGATTTCCGACGCTTCATTTATTACTGGACAAACTTTATTTGTTGATGGTGGTAGCAGTATTACTTTGCAAGTTACATTCCCTTGAATCCTACTTTACTTTCAATTTCTCGTAATTCGGTTGTAGAATTTATCTTTGAATTAGCAGCATGATCAGATGATTGCTTGCGTTGAATACCAATTTGACCGACAATTACACCAATTAAAATTACTGCACCACCAATATATTGGGCTAAAGTAGGAACTTCCCACAAAATTAAATAAGCTGCAACTACCGCAATCACAGGAGTAAACGACCCAACTAAGGAGACTTGGGAGACACTAGAAACTTTCAAACCAGCCATCCAAAATGATTGACCAACTACTACAATCACTGGGCCATAAACTAACATCCACTTCCATAAAAATGGGGAAAGTGCATCCATAAAGTGATTTTCACCATAAAGCAGTAAAGCAGTAAAGAAAAATATTATTGTTCCCAAGACTGTACGAAAAATGCTGTGAAAACCTAAAGGTATTTGAGATAGTTTTGCTTTAGCAATAATTGTTGATGCTGCTAATGTTATGGCTGCGATCGCTGTTAAAATTTCTCCTGTGCCTAAACTAAAGTAGTTTTTCATCTCTGTCATACCTTGGAAAGTCGAAGGCAAAAAAATAGTAAGTACCACGCCGACAAATGAGATCAGCGCGCCAACTATTTCCCAAAAATTCACGCGATCGCGCAATAGCCAGACAGATAATGCCAAAGTTAAAGGAGGTTCTAAGCGTCCAATTAAAACAACATTGTTGACATTAGTTAACGCCAGCGCTTGAAAAATCAAACCAGGTGCTACAGCACCACCAATAATCGCTAGTAATGTTAAATTAAACCATTTATCTCTGGAAAACTGTTGTAATTTCCAAGATTTAAACTGCTTCCCATATATAAGAATTAGCACTATCAACGCGCAAAGATTACCTACAAATAAAACATTGCAGAACGAAATGGGATTGCGACCATCCACAAAACGTTGAGCGCCGATTTCCGTGAGTTTGCGCGTGACAGAGTTTGCAGCACCGAAAATAATCACAGCAAACCATAAATAAAGCTGTGCTGGTATGCCGCGTGCAAGTAGACGACGTGTTACTCTCATGGAGTCTATATAAAAACTAATTTCAGTTTATTTTGTTAGATTTGATTCAGAACTAATTTGAATTGTACAAGGCTTTGTATCATATTGCGATCGCACCCAGATCCCCGAAGCATCCCAATTTTTTCAATATCCCGCGCTTGGGTTTAAACCATTAGCTAATAGCACAAGTCGTATGAATACGACTCAAGACTCAAATAAATCAAACAGTCTGCTTAAGCAGACTTTATTTATGAGGGTCTTCCACGTAGAAAAAACGGGCAGGCTTCTTTGGATATTCCGCATGGCCCATTGATTAATAAAGGGGTTTATAAGCCTGCCCGTTTTTTTGGGGACAATGCAAATGAGACTGCGATTTGAATCGCAGGCGGGTTTTTTGAACATTTGGGATACTCCCGTTTGGAGTTTCTTGTTTCAAAGAAAATTTTTTGGTTTAATTTAGACGTTTATTCTTTCCCAACCAGAATAAACATTAAATTTTTGTCCTCGCAAAAATCCGATTAAGGTAACTTCAAATTCTCTAGCTAGAGAAACCGCTAAACTACTAGGAGCGGAAACAGCACAGATAATTGGTACTCCAGCAACTGTACACTTTTGTAAAATCTCAAAGCTAGAGCGTCCACTCACCATGACAATGTGGTTATGCAAAGGTAAGCGATCGCTCAATAAAGCTGAACCAATAAGTTTATCTAGGGCATTGTGACGTCCAACATCTTCTCGCAAACTGATCAATTGTCCTTGAGTATCAAATAATGCAGCAGCATGTAGACCACCTGTAGCTTTAAATATACCTTGAGCGGCCCTTAGTTGTTCTGGCAAACTATAGAGAATTTCTGGTGTCACTTTTGGTTCTGGGGGTATGGTTGCAACACCCCGCAAATGTAAAGCTTCCAGACTAGCTTTACCACAAATTCCACAAGCGCTGGAGGTGTAGAAGTGACGTTCCAAAGGCTGTAAATTGGGATGCAAATCTTCTCGTAGTTCTACATTGACAATATTAAAACGTTGTTCGCCATCTATTTGTGTATCTACGCAATAACTCAAATGTTGGATATCTTGTCGGTTGCTAATCACTCCTTCAGTGTAAAGAAAACCAGCAGTTAGTTCAAAATCTGCGCCTGGGGTTCGCATAGTGATTGCAACTGTCCGACGCGGAGATATCAGACGAATTTCTAAAGGTTCTTCTGTGGTGATATAGTCAGAGCGCGATCGTATTTTGCCATTTTCCACTACCCAAACTCTAGCTTGAGTTTTACTGCCTTTAGATTGGTTCATGATATATATTGCTCAAACAATTTTGGATTTTAGATTACTCTGTCGAGTAGGCGCGTAGCGACTTTACCGGCGAAATCGGCGGATGGCTTTGTAACCTAAAATTGTACATAGCACACTGAACACGACGCTAAACACAAAAGCTGGTGAGATGAAAATTGAAAGGTCGTAATTTGAGTATTCTTTAGGTTTTGGTAGGTATGCTGTGGCGATTTGCTGACTTGAAAGTGGGTGTAGGGTAAAAACCTCTTTTATCTTTGGTGGTGAAATTGTTTCATTGGGGCTGCCCTGTGCATCAATGTTAGTTTATATTGTAGTAATTTCACTTAATCACTACAACGCGGGGTAGTTGAATTTCGGTTAATTCATAATCTTGCACCAACTTTTCGTAACGCCAAGAAATAAATTTCTTGGCTGATAGCGAAAGTCAGATAAATCTGACTAGGACGGTGTTTGAGTCCGTTTTAACTGACTTATGCTATTAGCCGATAAATTCATTCTGAGGCGGGATATGCGGTTGGTGCAAGATATCAGTTTCAACGGACTTATGCTATTAGAGTTGAGAATTTATTCTCAGGCGAGATATGGGGTAGGTGCAAAATTTTAAGTTCACTGAAGTTGTGATCTAACGACACAAGTTGGTGTCTCTACGACACAAGTTGGTGTCCTTACGACACAAGTTGGTGTCTCTACGACACAAGTTGGTGTCTCTACGACACAAGTTAGTGTCCTTACGACACAAGTTGGTGTCTCTACGACAAAACTTAGTGTCCTTACGACAACAAGTTTTATACCTACACCCTAAGTCGGTTTCCTTCACTCTCCATTTTTCTATTCTTCACCACCAAGGCACAAAGACACGAAGAAAATTCGTCTATTAGCTAAAGAGTGGTAGGAAGGAGAAAAATGTGAAGACTGCGGCTATTGTCAAAACTATCATTACATCAGTTGGTTTTTTAGTGCTGTTTTTTCCACAACAAGCTCATGCTCAATTGATACCACAACCTTGGGTATCAGTTGGTGGCAAAGATGGTGATGTTACTTATTCTGTAGGTGCAAGGGCTTTGAATTGGGGTGCGGAATTGGGAATCGGCCCTGATAGTGCCACAGGTGTAGATGTGCTAAAGTTTATTAGCTTACCAGTAGTTTCACCATATGTTGGATTAGGATATTATTCAGAAGATAAAGGACTTGCGGTTTCAGGTGGAGTTCAACTAGGTGCTGGTGACAATCTTTTCTTGGGCGCTGGTTACAATTCTGTGCGCGGCATCAATGGTCAATTAGGAATAAAATTCTAGAATCGCAATCCTAAATGTCAGATTCGCGACTTTGCAAGAATTGTCGGGGATCTTCATGTAATATTTTGATCCCCCTAGAATAAAGTCCCCCTTTGGAAGAGGGATTTAGAGAGAGAGCTAAAACATTTTGCTACCGACAAGAGGACTTTTCAAACATCCTCTTAGCTAATAAATTTATTTCTTGACGGAATGAAAAGTTGGTGCAAGATATGAACAAGTTTCCATAGTGATTGAGATGATTAAAAACTTCCTTATTGTTTTGAATTTCGCTGTCGAGGAGTGAAGCAAATCACAAAATCTCAACTTTAATTTTCATCGATAATGATGGCTTTTGAGGCAATTTCAGCGATTTTTTATGAGTATAAGCACTCAGTTTTGTACTGTCTTGCTTTATGATTAGTTATTGCTCCTTTGTTCATGGTTATGTAAAGTTGGATGCAATAAAGCAGTAGAATAGAAATGTGTGGGAATTTGCCGGATGGCAATAATGCCTAATTGAATGAAGCTATAGCGTTGATAATAATGAAAGCTTTTGAGATTTTTTATTTAGCAGGCATCTCTGTATGGAGCAAGGCTTAAGGTTATTACTACAATTAGTACTAGAATTTGCGCCTGTAATTGCAAGTTTGGTGCCAAAAAATAATGATGCGCGTTCTGATGGAACTAAAAACGATTATCCTGCCAAAATTCAAGAAATTATCCAAACCGTCAACAGTGCCAGTGAAAAGCTTACCTATTTAGGAGGATACGAGCAACAAAAATCGGAAGAACAGCAGCTAGCTGTTTACTACCATCAGATGCAGTTAGAAATCGCAACCCAGGAACAGGAAACAGCGCTCAAGATTCCAGAGGTTAATAAACTATTTGATAGCTGGCCTTTGCGGTTGTATCCTTCACAGATTTTAGAGTCTGGTACTAATTATGAACGTAAACCTTTAAAAATTTTTCTGGCTCCTCCGAAAGTAGGATTTGATCAGTTTGATTATCGAGAAGAAGAATTTGCTACTGATATCGAGTTAATGGTAGCGGAGGGATTACGAGATTTCTTGAGTAAATATTATTCTTTACAGAATACGATCAGACCAACAGAGTTTTTAGCAGGAGCATGGGACAGTAAGCGTTTTCACAGTGAATCTAGTATTAAGGCTCTGTTTGGAATGTTGAAAACAGAGCCGATTTTAATTTTAGAGTCTGAAGCTGATGGAGACTACCTAAATTTTCGGATTGGTTATTGGGGACTAGGACAAGAGCGTTATTACTATAAAACAATATCTCGGATATCTTATAGAGAAATTGTTGAACAGTCGGCAAAAAACCGCGCCTATGAGTGGAAAAGTATCCGAGATGAATTAATAGCGCAAGGAGAAAAAATAGAGGAAATTAATTACTTAGGTAAAGATAGTGCTAGTAATTTAGCAATCTTAGAAAAAGAAGAAAAATGGAGAGCCAAAGGAGTTGATGTTAGTAAATTATCCTTACGATATAAAATTAATCATCAAGACTTAGAACAACTTAGCCAAGTTTTAGTTACCTGTCATTGTCTAGTTGCTGGTTGGATAGCAGATATTTATCACTTGATTCATCATGATGTATCTCCCCTGTTACCAGATTTACTGCCGAGTTTGCTTAAAAGCCAAATTGACTTGCAATCACTGCAAGCGATCGCTTCAGGATACAAACAAGTTTATCAAGCTCTAGAAGAAAAACACCGTTACTGGATTCCGGAGTTAGCGTTGCAATTAGCTCAGAGTTTATCGCATCTGAGCGATCGCTCTTTGGCAGAAGAACAATTAGAATACTCTATTGGTACATGGTTGGAACTGCACCAAGTACCACAACTGCAAGTTAATAATCTAGTTGAGGCGATACGAAACGCAGCCACCACAGCAGATACACCATATCTCCAAAAACTCAAAGAATATTTTTCAGTAGTTGGTGATAGTCAAAGTATTAACGAAGTCGAAGAAATTTTATACGCGATCGCCGACTCTCGACACCCACGTCAACTGAAAAATGCTTATCTTAGCCAAACTTTAACCGGACATACAGGCAAAATTTCATCTGTCGCCATCACTGCGGATGGACAGATTTTAGTCAGTGGAAGTGCAGACAAAACGATTAAAATCTGGAATTTGCACACCAAAAAAGCAATCCGCACTCTTAAAGATGAATTGGGAGAAGTTTCTTCGGTTGCTGTGAGTCCCGATGGTAATTTCCTTGCTGTTGGTAGTTGCGAACATCCCAGAAGTAATGTAAAAGTCTGGCATCTGTCTAGTGGAAAACTACTGCACAAACTTTTGGGACATCAAAAACCAGTCAATTTTGTGGTGATTAGCCCAGACGGAGAAATTTTAGCTAGCGGTAGTAATAAAATCAAGATTTGGAACCTCCACAAAGGCGATCGCATCTGTACTTTATGGCATTCTTCTCCTGTTCATGGTGCTGCGATCAGTCCCGATGGTAAAATCATCGCCAGTGCTAGCAGTGATAAAAAAATTCGTTTGTGGAACTCGCGCACAGGTGAACCACTACGCACTCTCAACGGACATAAAGGCGACGTATACTCAGTTGCGATTAGTCCAGATGGACAACTTTTGTTTAGCGGTAGTGCTGACAAAACCATCAAAGTTTGGGAACTTGAAAGCGGGAAGATGCTGCATACCTTCGCTGATCACACAGATGAAGTTAAATCAGTTGCGATTAGTCCAGATGGACAACTTTTGTTTAGCGGTAGTGCTGACAAAACCATCAAAATCTGGTGTTTGCAAACCGGAGAACTCTTACAAACTCTCAACGGACATGCAGGGGTAGTTAATTCTGTTGCTGTTAGCCCTGACAATCAATTGATTGTCAGTGGTAGTTCAGATAAAACCATTAAAATCTGGCAAGTAGCCTAATATAGAAAATCACATCTAAAGTAAGCAAACACCAGCAGATATTATAAAGTGCATACTTAAATCAGTAAACAGTTATCACAAATAACTGATAACTGATCACAGGAGTGAATAAAATGAGTCGTCGGTTATTGATAACTGGTGGTGCGGGATTTATTGGCTCGAATTTTGTACATCATTGGTGTCAAAATTATCCTAGTG
This sequence comes from Pelatocladus sp., assembly GCF_059505505.1. Taxonomy (NCBI): domain Bacteria; kingdom Bacillati; phylum Cyanobacteriota; class Cyanophyceae; order Nostocales; family Hapalosiphonaceae; genus Pelatocladus; species Pelatocladus sp. The sequence goes on from NZ_JCACKS010000209.1 coordinate 26,995, forward strand.
ATCGGGTGGTAATTTTAGATGCTTTGACTTATGCAGGAAATATTGCCAATTTAGCAGGGTTGGAGAAGCAAGAGAATTTTCGTTTTGTCCAAGGAAATATATGCGATCGCTCGTTGCTAGATCAACTATTAGAAACAGAGAATATTGATACTATTGCTCACTTTGCTGCCGAATCTCATGTTGATCGATCAATTTTGGGACCTGGTGCTTTTGTCGAAACTAATGTAGTGGGTACATATACTTTACTAGAAGCTTTTCGTCAACACTGGCAAGCAAATTCTCTACCTACAAATTATCGCTTCCTGCATGTTTCTACTGATGAAGTTTACGGTAGTCTTAATCCTAATGATCCACCTTTTAATGAAATTACTCCTTATGCTCCCAATAGTCCCTACTCTGCATCAAAAGCTGGTAGTGATCATTTAGTTCGTGCTTATCACCATACTTATGGACTACCAACAATTATCACTAATTGCTCTAATAATTATGGTCCCTATCAGTTTCCTGAAAAACTAATTCCTCTAATATGTATTAATACTTTAATTGGTAAAGAATTACCCGTGTATGGTGATGGTAAAAATGTCCGAGATTGGCTTTACGTAGGCGACCATTGTAGTGCTTTAGATATAGTGATTAATCGTGGTATACCAGGCGAAACTTACAATATCGGCGGTAATAATGAAGTAGAAAATATCAATTTGGTGCAGATGTTATGTCAGCTTATGGATGAATTAGCCCCTAATTTGCCCGTGCGTCCAGCAGCAAACTTAATTACTTTTGTCAAAGATAGACTTGGACACGATCGCAGATACGCCATTGATGCTACTAAAATTCAAACTCAGTTAGGTTGGACACCTTCAGTTACTGTTGCAGAAGGTTTGCATCTGACAGTTGCATGGTATCTCACTCATAATAACTGGTGGAAACCTTTGTTATCGCAAGAGTATCAGGCATATTACCAAAAAAATTATGTTTTTTGAACAAATTAAATAGGTGCTTCTCAATGACTTAAAAATATTTTCGCTGGGTCGCGATCGCCTCCACTAGCCAAGCAACAGTTGTAGGGAGCATCCTAATTTTTTCAATCTACCGCAAAGGGTTTAAACCCTTTGCTCATAGCACAAGTCGTATTCATACGACTCAGGCCTTTCGGAGATCCCTCAAACAAATTAAACAGTCTTTTTGTACAACTACTTATTGGTTATTGCTGCGATCGACAATATAATTATAAGCCTTTACATTATTAGAAAGTGGTTCTAGCCTTCCTTGATTAACTAATGCTTGATAGATAAAAGCTGCAATTGTTCCTCTAGTCGCAGGCTGATTGGGATTGAGAATTTTGGTATTAGGATAATTTACAACAATTCCTGCTTGAGTTGCTGCTGCTACGTCATCAACTGCATATTGAGGAATATTTTTGGCATCTGTATAATAATTGCTGACTACGGCTGAGGCTGGAGCATTTTGCAAAGGAGAAACTGTTTTATTTGTGGCTTTAGCAGTCATCAACGGCTGCATTAAAGTAGTCATTGCGAGTGGAAAGAAAAATCGCCTTCTAGTTGTTTGTCTTCTAGCTGTTTGAGCAGTTGTCAAATTTAAGTTTTGAGACAATGATACTAATGCTTCAACTCTAGAGACTGGCTGTTTTGGTCGAAAATATTCTCCGGGATAACCATGCATAAATCCCATTTCGTAAGCTTCTTCAATGGGTTCAGCCGCCCAATAGTTAGCGGGAACGTCTTTATAAACACTACCACTGGGTATTGTTCGTTCTTTATTTTGGTTAAAAGCTTGACGAATAATTGCTGCAAATTCATCCCGATCAACAGACTGATTTGGTCTATAGGTTCCATCTGGATATCCGGTAATAATATTGCGTTCTGCTAGTCTTGTAATAAAAGGTTGCGCCCAATGATTTTGTGTATCAGGAAAGTTAGTTGCTCTTTCTGGTGCTGCAATAACTGATTGTGGTATGGAATCAAAAAATGGTACAGATGTTAATGTTACTAATGCTAACAAAAGTGATATTTTACGTTCTGATGATAAAACAGGAATTTTAAACATAATATTTCTCCCATTAATTTAAATCTCTTTATAACTTAAGCTTAACTCTATATAGGTCTTGATTTTTCTAGCTTTTGATAGAGAAATATCATGTTTGAAGTATTTCTAATTTGGATATTTTAGATAAATACATTTTTTTTGATTACATTTTTCAACTTCCTGCTCACTTCTCCACTAAATTTCCACTTTTTAGTTTTAATATGCATTATTCCTAAATCATCTGCGAGAGACAAGCTCCCCGACTTCTCTTAGAAGTCGGGGAGCTTGACTTTATGAGCTGCTCTATACCATCAAAGAAGTATCGATCAGTTTTAATAAAATACTTTAAGTATTGACAGCATTACGAAAGTCATAACTCCATCTTACCCAGGGGTGGAGGGGTGAAAGCGAGACATAAGCTGATGTGCATTTAAACTAGGATTTTTGAGAGCTATACTGCTTACTGTGTCGAGATTGCTCGCTCGATTTAAATGCTGAACAGCTTATTCCTAATTAGAAAAGTCAACAAGGAAAGAGGCTTTAATTTTATTACTCCTTTCCTTACACCAAACAGGTTTAGCGGGTTAGATTTTCACATCACCAGGACTTAAAAAGTCAGCATGGTAAGCTGAACCACATCTAATTTTCCAGAGCGAGCCAAGTCAGTCAAAGGTTTCAGTCAAACAAAATATGCAACTTAAATGTGAAACAGCTTATTGTAAGTAAATTTATCAAGACAAAATTGCCGGAATTTTGTCTTTAAACTTATTCAAAAACACTTGACCTGGCATTTGAAATCATAAACTATGAGAAAAGGATAAGTAACTTTGAATTTTATCTTATCTGAGTTGACAATCATGCTTTACAACTACTTCAAATTTGCTTTGAGAGATTGCTGGATAAATAGATATGTTGATTTTGAGATATTTTGGTTTATTCGACTACTGGTAAAACATCTCAAAGAAGCTATTAGAATGAAAGGTCTTTGATCGCTGTACTTAATCTTTACTTCATAAATTCTATTAACAATATCTTCAAAAATAAGCTCAAATACTTTAAGAAAATTTTGAGACATAATTCCAGTGGCTTTGTCTAAAGCCTTCATTGCTAACCCTTGTTTTTCATGGTTTTAAATAGCAAAATAAAAACATGGATGAAGCAAACAAAAGCTGAGTCCAAAACAAAACACTTAACTTTCACTCAAGAGGAATCAAATCATGTCTAGAATTACAATTTCCGACATCAACGTAGAAATGACCGAAGTTTCTGAAGTAGACGCTGCTGCTGTTGTTGGTGGTTTGTCTTTCAACGAACTCGTTGGTGGTCTAGCTAGTTTGGGAGCACAAATTGCTAGCCAGAAAATCTTTCAGTTTGGAGCTAGCTTCTCTGAACTCTTAGGTGCTATTGGTGGAGTTTAATCTCTAAAGACGCGTAACTTGACACTTACTTTCACTCAAAAGGAATCAAATCATGTCTAGAATTACAATTTCCGACATCAACGTAGAAATGACCGAAGTTTCTGAAGTAGACGCTGCTGCTGTTGTTGGTGGTTTGTCTTTCAACGAACTCGTTGGTGGTCTAGCTAGTTTGGGAGCACAAATTGCTAGCCAGAAAATCTTTCAGTTTGGAGCTAGCTTCTCTGAACTCTTAGGTGCTATTGGTGGAGTTTAATCTCTGACTTACACAATTGTGGTTGTAAAACAATACTTTGTTCTACAACCACAAGTAAATCTCAACTAAAATTGAATACCCTTGTTTGTCTAAGGTAAAATATTGGTGATATTGCAAAAAGTTTAAACTTTTTGCAGTATCACCAAATTTTAGTTTACAGGTTTAATTTTGTCAAGTTTTAACTAAATTTTGCCTTTGCTGAATCAATTAAAAAGTTAAAAGAGAATTCCCATACTGAGATCTTGCACCAGCTTTTCATACCGCCAAAAAATTAATTTTTTGGCTAATAGCTAAAGTCAGATAAAGCTGACTAGGAAAGTAGAGACGTAGAATTGCTACGTCTCTACTTTTAGATTCAGACCTAAATTTAAGCTTGCTTCAACAGTTCTTTTCCAGACAAATCATGATCTGAGTCTAAATCTACAGTGATGTTCCATGTAGAACTTTGTTGTTTTAACCAATTAGCAAATAAATCACTCAAAATCTTCAGTCGCACTAAATCATTTAATTGAGGTTGAATAATTTCTTCCACCCAAATTAAATGAACTCCTTTAGGAGTAACAATAGGCTTAATTGCTCCTGGTGGAGTGCAAGCAAAAACAGCAGCAGCAATTTCTGGACGTAATTCACTGCGAGTTTTCACACCAAGATATCCACCAGCACGGCGTAATTCTGGATGTTGAATATATTGGCGAGCAATTTCTGCAAAACTAATTTCGCCTTCTTGAAGGGCATAAAATAGTTCTAAAGCCAAGTCTTCGTCATCTAAAACAACTTCATAGATAGCCGTAGCTACATAATTGAGTTGATTTTCATAAAAGAACGCTTCAACTTTATCAGCAAATAAATGACTTGCCAGTTTTGCAGAAAGCAAATTAGTTTCTGCTAATAGTTCAAATTCTTCTACAGCAAGATGATGTTTTTTCAGCCATGCCCAAGTGTCTTCTGCTTTGAGTAGTTTATTAGTTACGCGCAAATTATCTGCTGCTTTTTGCAGTTCTGCGTTTTCAACTTTTATACCTGCTTGATTTGCAGCATCTGCAACAATTTTGCGATTTGCGATCGCTTGCACTAATTCTGGAACTTGGCAGGAGAGTTTGATTTGCTGCAAAATATCTACGCTGGAAATTTTTAACTCTTTCGACATGGTGAAATTATGAATTCCAATTACAAAGTTTGCGTCGAGTCAATCGTTGTTTAACAGTTAAGATTTATCAAATAACTAATAGCTAATGATAACAACTAACTGCTAATTATTACATCATGATTGGCTTTAATTAACTACAACTCCAAACCACCTTTTTCCAGTTTCTTAAACGGATCTAAGATAAAATCAGCCAGACGACGTTGACGAACAATTACCTCTGCGGTTGCTGTTTGACCAGGGGTGAGTATAATACGTTTATCCCCTGCTTGGATATAAGGTTTATCTAGGGTAACTTCGACATCAAAAACTTCGATATTACCTTGAGGGGTTTCGACAATTTTTGAATCTGGTGAAACCCAACGTACTTGTCCTTCAACAACTCCATAATCTTGAAAAGGATAGGCATCAAATTTCATTTTGACAGGCATTCCCACCTTTAAGAAACCGCTTTCTTGGCTAGGCATTTGTGCCTTGAGGATATAATCAGAATTACTAGGTGCAATCTGAGCAACTTCTTGACCAGCTTGGACGACAGCGCCAGGTTTTTCTATCGGCAACTCATAAATTACACCATTAATTGGCGACCTAATAATGCGTTGTTGTAACTGAAGATTTAATGATAAAATTTCACTTCTACTTTGAGCGATGAGCGATCGCAACTCAGCAACTTGTGATTGTAAATCTTTGAGCTGTTGTTGATTTTTGAGAACAGCTATTTTCCCTGCTTCTACTACACTGTTATAACTACTGCGTTGTTCTTGCAAACGTAGTTTAGCTTGTTGAATTTCTGCTTTAGCTTGGTTAATTACTGTTTGATAACGACTAGTTTCCTCTTTGTAACGTAATTCGGCTTGTTTGGCATCAGATTGAGCTTTTTCTTGTAATTGTTGACTTTCTTGTGCTTCCTTATCTAGTTCTATAACTTTAATCTGGGGGACAACACCTTGATTTTGCAATTTTTCGTAACGTTCAGCCTCTTTCTGATCCTGATCTAAACGACTGTTAGCTAATTTATGAATAGCTTCGGTACTATAAATATTCTGTCTTGCTTGATCAACTAAAGCTAGTTTTTCTATTTTTTGAGAATTATAAGTACTCTCTTTTGCACCTAATTCTTGCTGCGCTTGATATATTTGTGAAAGTTTTTCTAATTCTTGGGATTTATTTTGTTGTTCTTGAACGCTATTTGTTAAAACTATTTGGTTTTTGAGTAACTCAAACTGTACTAATCGATTTTGGTATCCTTCGAGTTTAGTTTTTGCTTGTTGTAAATCGGTTCGCAGAACATCTGATTCCAATTCAACTAAAACTTGTCCTGTTCTAACTGTATCTCCTTCTTTTACCTTAACGGCTACGACACTACCACCAACTTGACTATCTAATTTTCGCGTTTTTCCTAGTGGTTCTATCCGTCCTCTGGCGTTTCCTGTTTCATCCACTCGAGAAAACGCTGTCCAAGGTAAAACGACAACAGCAAAACTCATTAAAAAATATAGTGAAGAACGTGTCCAACGCTTGGGTAGGGCATCTAAAAGTTCTTCTGTGCCATAATACCAATCATTTCCTTCTGTTTCTGGGAACGTTGCTTGCTCGAATTCGTGATCTTCAGCCGATCTGTAATTACGACGCCCATTTGTCTGGTTGTTTGCTGATATAGACGGTAAGTTGTTGGATAAGTTAGCCATACTTGTGTACCCTGTCAAGTTTTTTGTGCGCTTGGTTTGAATAAAGGTTAGGAAAAGGAAAAATGTGTATCTTAACCAACTTGAGCAAGTTGTTGTTGATTGAGATAAAAATAATGTCCTTTGGCGTTGATCAATTCATCGTGAGTACCACTTTCTATCAAAACACCACGATCCAAAACCAGAATTAAATCCGCATTGCGAATCGTTGAGAGGCGATGAGCAATAATAATACTTGTGCGCCCAGCCAGAATCGTTTTGAGATTGTTTTGAATGATCCGCTCTGATTCTGAATCCAGATGACTTGTGGCTTCGTCAAAAATTAATAAGCGGGGATTACCAACCAAAGCTCTGGCGATCGCCAGTCTTTGGCGTTGTCCACCAGAGAGCAAACCACCTCCTTCACCAATTTGAGTTTCGTAACCCATTGGTAGTCGGCGAATAAATTCATCTGCACCAGCAATGGTTGCGGCTTGGATAATATCTTCTAGAGTGGCTTGGGGGTGAGCAATGCTCAGATTTTCACGAATAGTTCCACCAAACAAAAAGGTATCTTGATCAACTACTCCTATTTGTTGTCGGAGCGATCGTAAAGAAAGAGCTGTGATATCTTGACCATCGATCAAGATTTTGCCATCTGTCGCTGGGTATAAACCTAATATGAGTTTTGAGAGGGTAGTTTTCCCGGAACCGCTACGTCCAACAAGGGCTACTGTTTGTTCTGGTTTAATTTCAAAACTGAGATTTTCCAGGATATTATATTCACTTTCGGGATGATAACGGAAAGTTACTCCCACAAAGCGAACACTACCAATCATCTGGGGAAGCATTTGCTTGGCTGAGGTGTTTAAATCTTCTTCTGGTTCGGCTTCCAAAATATCGTTAATCCGTTCTGTAGAAATCACTACTTCTTGTAGTTGATTCCACAAGACAATTAATCGTCGAAAAGGCTGAATTACCTGACTCAACAACATGTTAAAAGCAACTAATTGCCCGATAGTTAGTTGATTTTGGATTACCTGCCATGCGCCAAACCAAAGTAAAATCGTGGTTGCTAAAGTTTCAATGCTACTACTTACAAGTTGCAACCGTACACCAATCACTTGACCAGAGAAATTCTTTTTCACCGATTGATTGAGCAGCTCTTCCCAACGCCAACGTACTGTCTGCTCAATTGCCATTGAACGGATTGTCCGAATCCCGGTCAGTGATTCGATCAGGTAGCTACTTTCTTTTGCTACACTCTTAAAAATTTCTCTGGATATTAAGCGTAAAAAAGGTGTGGCAATCAGCGCCACTAAAACAAATGGTGGCACAACCAATAGCACCAGTAATCCTAGTTGCCAACTGTACCAAAACATTAATCCGATGTAGATAAATACTGTTAATAAATCCAGAACAATTGTCAGTGCTTCTCCTGTTAAAAAGCGCTGAATTTTTTGGTTTTCTTGGACGCGAGAAACAATATCACCAACGTATCGAGATTCAAAAAATGCTAAAGGTAAACGAAAAGTGTGTTTCAGAAAACCCACCATCAAGGCGACGCCTATCCGGTTAGCTGTGTGATCTAATAAATATTGTCGTAGGGCGCTGATGGCGACACGAAATAAACCAAAAATGATTAACCCCAAACCGACAGCGTTTAAGGTCAGGGTGCTACCTTGGACAACAACTCGATCCAAAAGTAGTTGAGTAAATAGTGGTGTTACTAACCCAAATAATTGAATCAAGATCGAAGCAACAAACACCTCTACCAATACAACTGTATGAGGTTTGACTAAATCAAAAAATCGCCAAAATGGTTGAGTGGCTTCTGGGGTTTCTTTTAACCCAACTGTTGGTTGCAGCAACAACGCATAACCAGTCCAATGAGCTTGGAATTCTTCGTGGGTGAGACTGCGTTGTCCAATTGCAGGATCGCAGACAATCACTTGCTTTTTGTTAACTTCATAGACGACTATATAATGCTTGCCTTCCCAATGGGCAATTGCAGGTAATGATTGTTGTGCTAATTGATCAAGACTAGCTTTGACAGGCCGGGTAGAAAAGCCGATGCTTTCTGCTGCGGCGACTAAACCTTTGATGGAAGCACCACTACGGTTAGTATTGGCTAAATCTCGCAACAAACTAATACTAAACTGCTTGCCCCAATAACGACCAATCATTACTAAGCAAGCTGCACCACAGTCTGAGGCGCTTTGTTGAGCATAGAAAGGATAGCGCCGAGTGATGTGTCCCCAAAGTTGCCCAAATTTTACTTGGGGACTGGGAAAATAAGATTGGCGTTTTTTTGGTTTTGGTGCTGTTGACGATTCTGTTGAGGGAAAAGGAATGACTTTTCTGTTCTCAATAGGTTTTTGTGTGGTGACAGAAGCAACCTTTGAGTCAATTAATTGGCCTAAGTCAGACCAGTGTTGCAGGGCTATTTCCCAGTTTGCATGACTGAGAGTGTATGCAATTGTTGTTGGTTGTGTAACCTGTAAATCGTCTGCGCGGGATATTTCATAGATATTTCCAGCAGTTAAATAACGACCATCAGGATGCTGTAATTCTCCTTGATGTACTAGCCATAGTTTACTATCTTGGCGGAGTTTGGCATTAACACTGCCCAACTCTAAATCATGTCGCTCAAATACAGATAAGGCTTGGAGTATACCTTCACCAGAGGTACTGCTTTTTTCTTGATATTGATGCAGCAAAGTGAGCATTAAATCCCAAATTTCTGCTTGTTTTCTGAGGCGATCGCCAATCCGAGGATGCTTACTCATCAAAACTTGCAAAACTTCGTTTGGCAAATAAGCAAGTTGCAAGTTAGAAGAAGCTCTAGCAGCATAGGGAAGCCATTGTTCTTTGACAAACAAACTCGTTTCACCAAATGCTCCCCCAGGATTGAGGGTGGTAATTAAGTTGTTTGAGCGATCTAATAGCCGCACTTTACCCGTTAAAACTAGATAAATTCCTGATTTTCCTGTCGTCGCTTGCCAAAAAAGCTTTGCTACTGGCGGCTTTAATATTTCTACCGCCTTCATGCAGCTTTGCATTTCTTGATTAGCAAGCTTTTCACCCAAAACACGGGTGAGTGTTTGACCTAGCTGTTGCTGGTCAAATACTGATGGCATTTCCGTACCTCACAAATATATTTAGTTGCTAATTTTCATTAAGTTAAATGAACAATCAACGTTCAACTCGCTGTTAGACTGCAAATCAACAATCTGAATTCCAACGTTTTTGAACTGTTCAGTTTCTTGTTTTCCTTCTTGATATTTATGTTTGGTAGACAGCCCTTTTTGTTTGAGTAGTCGGTTAATGTGGCGATCGCTAATTTCAATTCCTAGTTCAAAAGCTAGGTGTTTGCTTAACCATTGGGCTGTCCAATTGGTAAAAGCATAGCCATACTCACGTGGGCTATGTGTTACCAGTTCTTGCAATCTTTCAAGATATTGCTTGTTAACAGTTTTTGGTCTGCCTTTCGGTCGCTCATTCCATTGGTGCGCTAGTCCTGCTTGTACCATCGCAATCCAATACCGTGCCATCTCTTGAGAGCAACCTAAAATGCGACAGATTTCAGCCTGGCTTTTACCCATGTCTGCTAGTAACATGATTTCTAGCCTGCGTCTGTATTCTGGTTGCAAATCAGTTTGCAAATGTTTTAGTAAAAGTTTTCGCTGAAAGGGCGTTAAAAACTTACTCTCTTTGCTGTCATAGCTTTCTAGGGCATTCTTGTTAATAGAATTGTTCTGCATAATTTTATCACCAGTTGGCATCAACTTTAGGCAAGTGAATTAATTCATATTCTTTTTACAAAATTTTTACTGAGTTCTAATTGTTCTTTTAAAAACTTTATTTCTCAAGAAAGAAAACTTGTATTTTGTATAAGTTTCAACATTGCCATATATGATTTCATTTGTCAGAACCTTTATTTTTTAATGAAAATTTAGAATAAACTTGTTACATGACTTTGGTCATTGTACTCTTCAATACAGGCTAATCGATTTCCAGTCTGAGTGTTTTGTCGGTCTATAAGTTTTACAGTATCTTTATCAAACGCTAAGAAATTTTTCATCAAAAAGCAAACTATTTTACAGAATTTTCACAAAAACCTGGTAAATATCACTGACTATAATTACGTAAATAGCATCCTATAGCTTACTGTTGCATCAGTACTATCGGCATCAAAATATTTCTATCTTCTTAAGTGGAAAGACAGAGATAAACATTTGACACAGAATAATAAATAGGAGTTTGGTACACTGCGCGTGGCTTGAGAATGTACCAAGGTAGATGCGGCAAATGTACTTATTTTACTACTATTGCTCAACAATCACATCTACAATTCAAGCCTAAAGATATGTAACATTAGAGTTGAACAGGGAACAGGGAACAAGAAAACAATGTTGGGAAACCTGTCTACCCTAACGGATCGCCAACTTACGCAGCCAGATCCCCTACTCTTTGAAAAAATCGGGGATCTTGTCGTTCACTAATGATTTAGGAATGCTATAGCTACAAATTTCTACCTAGCAAAGATTCCAATTCTACTTTTAAGGCTTTGATATCTGCAACTCTTGCTATTAGTAAATTATCAGTGCCAGCATCAATTAAACGTGCTTTCCAATAACGAATACTATCAGAATTCTGCACCCAAAAATCTATGACTGTACTCACAACCTCATCCTTATCCCAATTCCATTTGGATGGTACTGGTTCCACAGATTCTAGAAATGCATCTAACGTACATATATGCGTTGCTATATATTCCACACCTTGATGTTGTGATATGTGCAAAGTTTCTTGTTGGTGATGAAAAAACTGTAAAACTTGGGATACTCCAACAATATCAAAAGTGTATTTCATTGCTGTTCCCTCATACGAAAGTTTTTAAATTATGTTTATCTTGAAATTTGTTGAAAAATATTTAAGTTCAGTATTTTAGTATTTTATATCGTAATAATGTCGTAATATCGTATATATTGAAAACTAGATAAATTAGCACTTTATTGTTTTTAGTGCTAAAGTTTATCCATCAAAAAATTAGCAGTTTGATGCATTGAGTGCTAAATTTCATAAAAGCATCAACCCTAAAATAAGAAAAAAATCGTGTTTGAAAAGGGGTAAATATTATTTTTTGATATAAGAGGTTGTTTGAAAGTGGTTGGCTGTGATTTTAAGTACTTCTAGATCCCCTCTAATACCCCCAGGGCTGTTTTTTTAGATAAGAAGGGAGAATTTGTCAATATCAAAGCGCGATGATTTTTGAGCTATTGTTATGGAAAACCTAAATTTCTACCCAGAAAAGAAGAAGCGATCGCGCTTGATAACGCTTGTCAAGCGTAATAGTCACATATAAAAAAAGACCAGCCGTAACAGGCTGATCTATAAACAAGGCTATCCTTTATGTTCTCTTCTCATATAGAGTGAAATCCAAACATTGCGTTTCCAGAACGCAACGAGCAATCTTTCTTAACAAGATTGTAGCAGCCAACACAGATTTTGAGTTAATTTTTATCAAAAAAAGAAATCGACCAAGAAATTTGACTTCTATCTTTAAGAATAATTTAACTGAGATATTACACCAACCCAATCTCCTGCTAAGGGTTTAAACCCTTAGCTCATAGCGCAAGTCGTCTAAAGACGACTCAAATTAATTTTTGGGATGCTCCACTAACTATTTACTAACTGCGGTTGTCCCCAAATAATACGTTCTTGCTTGTAAATAGCAATTCCCGGTTTAGCTCCCTTGGGTTTATAGACGTGCTTTGGTTGAGTGTAAACTACTGGTACTTGGTCGCTTTGACGAGCGCGACTGTAATAAGCGCTTAGATTAGCAGTGAATTGTAAATCTGCTTCGTCTGGAACAGCACCAGGTTCTAGCCGTAATAGTACATGGCTACCTGGAATTTCTTGAGTATGGAACCACAAGTCATAATCGCCAGCGATACGGAAGCTTAATTGGTCATTTTGTCGATTATTACGACCTATTAAGACTTCAAAACCGTTAGGGGTGCGGTAATGATAAAAGTTATCAGGGGTTTCGCTAGTACTACGACTGCGGTATTCTTGCTCTTCTAAATACTGCTGTTGAATTAATTCTTCACGAATTTCTTCGAGGGCTTGCAAATCTGCTGCTGTTGTGTAATTCTCTATTTGAGCGATCGCAGCTTCGACTTGTTCTAAATACTCAATTTCGGCGTTGACTTCTGCTAGTAGTGGTTCGACAGCAGTACGAGCGCGTTTGAGTTTTTGGTGTTGTTTATAGAAATTTTGAGCGTTTTGTACAGCATTTTTATCTGGTTCGAGTCCAATTTGTAATGACTCACCAGTTTCAAAATCAGGAAGGGTGATTTCCTTCATTCCTGGTTCCCAGTTTTGCAGGTACGCCATCAACAAATCAGCTTTGGTGCGATACTCATCGGCTCGATCCGATTGCTGTAAGCGTTGCTGAAAAGTTTGTGCTTTTAGCCGCAATTTCTCTAGAAGATTACTGACTTTTTGAGTCAGTTGATGACGTAGTTGAGAGAAAGTTTGTTGATTAAGTTGATCTGTGTAGTAGCGGTTGAGTAATTCTTGAATATCTGTTGCTGGTTCAATTCCACCCCAACCAATTATAGTGTATCCTTCTGTTGTCCAAGCTGGTTGAAATTTCTCGTCTACTAAAGCTTGTAACCATTCTTGCCAAAGTGCAAACAAATTTTGCCAATCTTGAGGTGTCAGGGTATCAGTATTTGTTTCTGGATCTATATTCGCAGCCAACAGCATTGACTGTAATAATGCTGGAGAAACACCACGATAGTTTTTCAACAATTGTCGCTTGATCGCTGTTGGAATTAAACTTACTCGTTCTTGCCAGCGTTGTTGGGATTCGCTCAAACTGGGTATAGCATTAGTCAGGCTGGGTGGGGTTTCATAAGCTTGTCCGGTGAGGATGGGACGAACACTCGATTTTTGTTGGTTGACCTGATGAGCGGCAGTAATAATAATATTATTTGCATCAGTCAGAATAACATTACTATATTTACCCATAACTTCTATATACAGATGATACAGAGGCTGTTCTCCCGGACGACGAGCAAATTGTAAATCAACGACCCGTTCCCAAGGTGCGATCGCCTCAACTGCTACTAAAGCCAAATTACCCAACTGATGAACTAATTGCTGACTAAAGGTAAATGTGTCTGGCGATCGCGGTGGTGGATCACCAATGTGCAGACGCGCAGCTTGGGGGTGCCAAGAAATTTCTAGCCAACTGCGCTGTTTTAGGGTACGTAGCGCAACACAAATAGTATAGCGATCGCGTTGATAAACTTGTTCCAAGCGCGATGGTAACCAGTGAGCGCGGATGTCGCTACAAACAGCGCTGAGAGTGGTAAAGTCGAATGTTTGCACAACAATTTTTCGCTCAATTAACTTTAATGGTTGACATAGCTCTTGAAAACAAGAGATGCACACTGAATAAATGTATCTCTATCGGTATGCATCTTTTATGGTAGCGGCAATTGACTTTGAGAGAAATGTCAATTCAATATCAGAAGGCTCTTAGAGTTTCTTCTTGAGCCTGTTTTTTTCTTTTACTGCACCTACACCTGCAATTCCAGCTAAGAAAATCGCACCAACTGTGGCAGGTTCTGGTACGCTCTGTGGAGAAGTGCCAATGGTTATGAACTTAGTAATACTGGTTCTTGTTCTTGAACTTTTGGTTGTAATAACTGGGTGTATAGTTGACTCAGTTGAGCCGCTACACCATTCCAACTAAATTTGGTTTCCACTCTCTTTCTCGCTGCTTGACCTAGTTTATCTCGCCATAGGGGATTGGCAAGAATTCGATCAATCGCCACAGCAAAAGCTTCTTCATTCTGTGGTGGTGCTAGCAAACCAGTTTCTTCAGACACGACAGTAAATTGAAGTCCACCAACGTCACTTGCTACTACTGGTGTATAGCTGGCCATCGCTTCTATCGCTACTAATCCAAATGGTTCATAGTGACTGGGAACAACGCAAACATCAGCCGCAGCATAATAAGTAGGTAGAATATCCTGACTCAGACGACCTGTAAAGATGGTAAAGTCGCTCATTCCCAATTCCGCAACAATATCTTCAATTCGTTCGCGTTCCATACCGTCGCTGTGTCCCGGACGACTACCACCGCCAATCATCAGCTTAAGATTTTTCTCACCACGGAATCGAGATTGTCCTACAGCACGCACCAAGGTTTCTATACCTTTACGGTAGTCAAAACGCCCCACATACATAACTACTTTGTCTTCGGGATTAAGACCTAACTTAACTCTTGCTGCTTGTCGATCAATACAACCAAATCGCTCAATATCAGTACCGCAGGGAATAATATCAATGTTACCTTTTGTGGAAACGAGCGATCGCATATGTTCTTTTTCTTGTGGACTTGTCGCCACAATCCGTTCTGTTGTTTCCAATACTTCTTTTTCCACTGCTAACCGTGTACTGGCAATTAAAGGAACAGTCTTGATAGTGTTATATTTAACAGCTCCTAATGAGTGGTATGTATGAACCTGCTTGCTTCCTTGAATTTTCTTTAACCGCATTCCCACCCAGCAAGAAAGCCAATAGTTTGTGTGAATTAATGGATAACTAACACTATTTTCTCTTTGGAAATCGAGGAAATTATCCACAAATTCTGGCAAATATGCGAATAAATTGTCTCTAGGGACAAATTCAACAGCACCTGCTTCCAAACGTATTGTTCGACAATTAGGATGATGTTGAACAATATTATCTTGCTCTGGACTGATTTTCCGGGTAAATATATCTACTTGCCATCCTAGCCGGGCTAGAGCTTCACCTACATGGCGCACATAAATATTTTGTCCTCCAGCTTCTTCTTTGCCTATTTCAATTGCTGGATCGCCATGGACTGAAATCAAGGCAATGCGTTGTTCAGTTCTAGAGTTCATAGTTTGTTGGTTTTTGATTTGAAAGAGATGTTAAGCAAGTTTTAGTCTTGTCTATCTTTTCACATCACTAATTTATGTCGAATGTTTAAGTAATTTTTATTTTAATTTAATATGTCAAATATTTTTATACACCAGTGACTAGAAGTCATCTGCTGAATTACATAATTCCATTTGTTTTCTTTATATCTAATTGGTGATATGTTTATTTGATACTTTCGATAAGTAAAGAGAATTTTTTTAGGAAAGTTTCTGAAATTGAGTTACACAAATGTAATATATGAACTTATTTGATAGAAAATACAAATAACATTTATTCTAAATACTAATAATTTAAGTATTTAGAGTTTATTTTTTAAATTCAAGCTATTTTTTATACATTTAAGAATTTGGAAATTAGTAATAAAACTAACCTGTTTTAGAAAAATCTTGAGACACTTCCCTATCTCTGAAGAAAAATATGAATTAGGAAACTTGAGCAAATAATAAATTTACGTTATAAATATTATGCAGATATTAAGCTACTTATATATTTTCACTTCAAGATATAGATAGTCTCTATCCTGAAGCATTGAAATATCAATGGTTATTCATTGATCATTGGTCACTACTACTAGTACAGCGGGCGCGGAAATAAACCTACCATTTATAAAAGGTCAAAGCCATAAAAAATCTTTTCCCCGATCCCCGATTTTATTTTCAAGTTGGCGTGCAGCGAAGTGGAGTATTAAATCTTCTCGGCAAAAATAAAATGAATAGACGCTGTAGCAAAATTAGAAAGCAATTATAGGAAGATATAGATTCTGTGTCTAGTAAAATACCCTTATGCAATTAGAATTCATTTCCGTTGAAGAGTTTTACTTTGCTCTGACGTTAGCAGTTCGCACACTCGAAGAAATAGATAAACCTGGTTTGGTAGAACAAGTGCGATCGCGACTTTTGGCAGAATGTGGACAACCCTCAACTGTTGCTCCTGGCAAACAGAATACATTTAATTACGTATTCAAAGTCAAAGACACAGATAACATTCCTGCGCCTAGTCTGATTGTCTCTATTTCAGATTGGCAAGATAAACTGCGCTTAAGTAGCGATTATGGTTGGGTGTTAGATCAACAACGCAAGCCAATTCGTACAGACAAATACGATCAACGTTCGCATTTCAACCAAAATTTGCGATCGCACTTACAAAAATGGTTGCATATCCCTTTTGACTAAGTAAATGTATCAAACTGCAATCCGCCTAAAGCATGAAAATCACTTTTTTTAGCCTTTGACCGAAATTAATAGGATACAAGCCTCATCCTTCGCTTGACGGCTTTATTGATATCCATGCTATTATAAAAACAAGTCGCCACAGGGCATTGGGAGACTTTAAACGGACATAGAGAGACTGTAAGACTACTTAGTAGCGAGTTTATGTGAAGTGTCAAGGAATACTCGCTCATCTGCGGACGAGGAGGTATGTCAATTCTCACGTCTAACCCCTAGCTCGAAAATGGGTGTGTGGAGGTGTAAGGGTGTAGGGGAGAGATGTAAGAATCATATTTTCATGTACAGGTTGTGGGATTTTACCCAATAAGCTGTTTTGAAAATAGCTTGAAGGTAGATAATTAAAAATTAAAAGTTCAAACTTATTTTGAATTTTTAATTTTTAATTACTTCTACTGGCAGATTAACTGGTAGTTTGTGTAGCCAGCATTTGTTTGAGTTTTTCCAACTCAGAAGCCCAGCGTGGATCTGGACGAATAGCATCTGTATCGCCTGCTGGAGAAGTTTCTTTGGGACTACCACCACGGCGAGGCTTTTTAGATTTTTTGCTTTCTCTCGGTGTAACAGCACTGGCATGACCACCACTTTGATTAGCAGCTTTAGTAGGTGCTTGTTGTTCTTCATTATCCTCTCCCTTTGTACGAGGTAATGCCTTTTCTAATTTGATGGGAGAGTCTTTGAACATTTGACCATTGTATTTTTCAATAATCTGGTCTGCTTGTTCGTCATTATTTACCGTGAGAAAACCAAAGCCACGACATTTGCCAGTTTTCCGGTCTTTAATTAATTTAGTGGTGACAGCATCACCTTCTTCTGCAAAAACTGCTTGCAGTTCTTGACGATCTATTTCTTCTTTAGGCAAATTGCCTATATATAGGCGAACAGACATGGACTAACCTCCAGAGTTAATTGAAAAACGACCAGGCAAAAAACAGTTACTGGGTTTCGGCTTTTGATAGATGCTATTGAGTAACAATGCCACAAACCTAGTTTTTTTACTCCAAACTATTAACCTATTACAATACTGTTTTTTGCCAAAATTAAGCCTGTTGAATACAAAAGCGTACACTGCGCTAACAATACCTTTATTCTAAGAATTTATGAATCTTACAACTTACTGCTTACGACAGGAAATGACTTTAACGCCCTTGTTCCAAATATTTAAACACCATTTCTTACATTATCACGGTATTTTCTACGTAGCTAGCTTAGGACGGACATTTCCGACTATTGCATGAAAGCATCGTAGCATAAAATACTTTTATTTTTGAAGTTGACTTTTTGGAAACAAAAACCAGCCTGTGGCTGGTTGATTTGCTGCTGTGTTGGAAGGAGAAAAGGGGATTGATTTGGACAAATAGCCGAGCCTCATTACCAAACTTGGTGATTGATTTATATCGGCTGCTCCACTTTATGTGAATCAATGTAACAGAAATGGAAATATTTTGCAACATTTATTTACATTCTCTTTTTGGTCAGCAACAGGGGTGTAGAGGAAACCCCATCAATCTTCTTGAGGGGCTTGAAACAAGGACACCATTAACCTCATAACTACGTCACAGTTTTCTCCTCTTAAAATTGAGGCACGCTACCTACGGAAGCCGCAAAGCGTCTACAACGCCAGATCACTCGCGATCGCCAATCAGATAAACCAATACAAACCTGCCTCAATTTTAAGTTCATTGAATCGAAGGTAAAAGGATATTACTCAATTAGTACTAACGATGAGGACACCGACCAATGACACAAGCCTTACCAAGATTTGTAACTTTTGAAGAATTTGTAGAGTGGAAGCCTGACGGGGAATGCTATGAATTGCATGATGGAGTGATTGTTAAAATGCCACAGCCGTTAGGAGGTCATGAAGAAGTTACAGGATTTTTATCAATACATCTGGGTGTTCAATGCTATCAATCAGAGCTTCCCTATCTCATCCCAAAAACAGCATTAGTTAAATCTCAACAGAGCGAGTCTGCTTACTCACCAGATGTACTAATCGTGAACCAAGCGCAACTACAAAATGAACCGCTTTGGGAAAGAGAATCAACTGTAATTTACGGAGCATCAATCGCTTTAGTGGTTGAAGTAGTTAGTACTAACTGGCGTGATGATTATTTTACAAAATTAGGTAAATACGAAGAAATTGGAATTTCAGAATATTGGATTGTAGATTACCTAGCTTTAGGCGGTAAGCGATTTATTGGCAATCCGAAACAACCAACTATATCAGTCTACTCGCTGGTTGAAGGTGAGTACA
Organism: Pelatocladus sp.; assembly: GCF_059505505.1. NCBI lineage: Bacteria > Bacillati > Cyanobacteriota > Cyanophyceae > Nostocales > Hapalosiphonaceae > Pelatocladus > Pelatocladus sp. The sequence continues at coordinate 45,988 of NZ_JCACKS010000209.1, forward strand.
TTGTCACCCAGTTTAAGAACAGCGATCGCATAGTGTCACCAACATTTCCGGACTTTAAATTGACTGCTGAACAAATTTTTTTAGCTGGGAAAGGGGGAAAGTAGGGAAAACGCTAATTATAAAAGCCAGAGCAGGTGGTACAATCGGTACTCATCCTGCTTGCACAAACAGCTATCCCCTCAGAAGAATATATGCTCCCCAAACCTCTGCTGCGACCGCTAAGACAATAGACCAAATGGGGTGAGGACTGTTAACGATTTTTCCGCCTTGAGTTTGTAGGGTTTGCACATCAATCCAAGGTGTTGCTCCGCGTCGTAACCAGCCAGTGACGGTGATCTGACGTCCGAGCAATTCTTGAGGATTGACATGTTGTCCCAACCAAGAAATGTGATGTAGTTTGACTAAACCTGTGTGAGATTGCAAAACTAAATCTTGTGCCAAACAGTTGTTAGTACCACGACGACCTAATAACTTTCCAACAAGACGCACACCGATGCTATCAATAGGAATGCTAGCTGGATTAGTTAACAGGTTGGGCAGTTGGTCATCAGTTTGGACATTCGCAGGTTTAATGTTTGAAAAGAAAGAATTTATCCGCAACAAGAGGCCGATACTAAAGCCAATCAGCATACAGCCCTTGATAAAATTCCAGTCCTCATAAATCCATTTCAAATTTAAAAGTTTGAGTGCGAACAGAGTTTGCCAAATTAACCAGATCAGACCCCCAAACGCAACGCCTAAAGGAATTCCCAACCAAGGGGCAATTTGTAATAAAAAAGACTGAGGCTTGATTTTTAAAGGCTGTTGGCTTTCGAGATATAATTCTGGGTCTACATGCCAAAGACGAGCGATTTTACACAGGCGTAGGGCGCGATCGCCAATTAAAGGATGAGTATTATTAATTACAAACCACCATCGATAAGGATTGACACAATCCCACATCAACAGAGATTCAAAGGTAGTATAAGCAGCCATACTACCCAAGCATAGACTTTGTTTGTAGCCTACGGGTATAACTAGATTTAAGCTTTCTAGCTGCCAACTGGTGTGTTCTTGTTTTTGGACATCACCAGCAATACCAATAGCCATTTTCAGTAAAGCACGGACTAAAGCATTGGGATTACCAGTAACTTCCGCCGCCACGCGATCACACCAATAAAGCCGCAACTGCGACAACCATAAACCAGTTGCACTCAGCAAGCACCACAAACCATAAACCAGACTTGTCAATACACCAAAAAACCCACGCCAGATAGGTTGAGTTTTTGCATCTCCCCACTGTCCCAATAACTGATATAGCTGGTAAATCGGAATTGTTAGTACTAGTAACAAAGACATAACAGCACAATCCCAGTGAGCAATCTGTCCTAATTGACTGGCATAAATTGTGGCAATTTCATCATTTGTCAGTTGCTCTAATAACCCTTGACTAACTACAATTCTAGCTGTACGGGGTAAATTACCATAGCAAAAAGCAACAGGGGAAGTAATTGGTAGGACAAATAATTTAGGTGTCCGCCAACCCCGTTGTTGGCAATAACGTTGTAAAACTCGCACTGTCTCTTTACTATGGCGATGCAAAATGTCTTTTTCTAATTCTCGTTGACCGTAAAACTTTGTCAGTAATCGATCCAACAACCAAGGAGATAAACAGAACAGGACAAAAATCAAAACCACCAATATACTTGTAGGATCTCTATATAAAAGCTGTAATGGCTCTACAAAAGGCAGTTTAACAAAGGCATCATTAATAAATCTCATTACCGACAGCAGCAGCGTTTTGATTACCCAAAACAGCGCTACGCATGTTCCTGCTTGGAGTAAATACAATAGCTTTAAGCTTCGTTTTGGCAAGGGTTGCCATACTTTAGCGCGTCCTGCTTGTCGCCAGTAAATCGTAGGTGGTTTGACTTTTTCCTGATTAACAGTAGTTGGGGAGTTAACGGGTGGAGGAATTGGTAGAGATGAATTTTTTGTTACAGAGGCGCGGGGTGTGGAAGATGCTGAAGCCAGCCAACCTCGCGTTTGAGTTCCGCCAAATGTAGGTACTCGCAGACTACGGGCTGATGTTTGCTCGATATTTGTGTTCTCTGCATCTTGGCGTTCTCGCGTCTCGGCGTCCTCTGTTTGTGACTGCTGAGACTCCAGCATAGGTGAAGAATTATTCCAGGGGATAAATCCGGTGACGTCAGCAGTAGACGCATCGTCATTTTGATAGCGTTTTTTGATCTGTTCTAGAGAACGTTCTGCCCATTCTTTAACTTGTGGACGTTCGTTTTGAATCAGAGTTTCGCATAATGCGATCGCTGTTGCAACTTCCCCAATACGCGTATAAACGACAACTAAGCCTATTTCCGCTTGGATAACTGCCGTGCGATCGCTATTACTACTTAAAATGGCTTCTAAGATGCTTTTTGCTGTTTGATAATCTCCTTGCTTCAGGGCGGTTAAACCAGCCTTCAAAGATGGTTCAGAATGTGAAGGCATAGTAGTTTGCACTCCAATAACTATATTGTTAGTGGTAATTGGTAATGGGTAATTAGTAATAGGTAATAATAATTACCCATTAACCACTGGTTGTTGACTAGAAAAAACTGGGGCGATCGCACTTAATTGCAAATCAGGGTGATCTTGTTGTAATTGATGGCAATTCCACTCATTACGAAATAGTAAAACTGGTCGCCCCATACTGTCTTTGACTGTGGTCGTATTGAACAAACGTCCGATTTTGGTCAATGCTTCCCAACTACCTTCTACCCAACGCGCAACACTGTAGGGTAATAAATCCAGTATGGTTTCAACTCCATATTCATTCATTAAACGGAATTGCACCACCTCGAATTGCAACTGACCTACCGCAGCTAAAATTGGATCGCGTTTGGCTTCATCTACAGAATACATAATCTGTACAGCCCCTTCTTCACGCAATTCCGAAACGCCTTTTTGAAATTGCTTGAATTTAGATGGGTTGGGATTGCGGAGAGTTGCAAACAACTCTGGAGAGAAATAAGGAATTCCCTCATATTCCAACTTTTGCCCAGTGTAAATTGTATCCCCGATTGCAAAAACACCAGGATTATTTAAACCAATGACATCACCTGGGTAGGCGACATCAATAGATTCTCGTTCTTGAGCAAAGAGTTTTTGCGGACGAGACAAACGGACAACTTTACCTGTGCGGGCGTGATTGACTGTCATATCTTTTTCAAATTTGCCTGTACAGACACGCACAAACGCCACGCGATCGCGGTGTTTGGGGTCCATATTGGCTTGCAGCTTGAACACAAACCCAGAAAATTCAGGATATTCGGGTTCAACTTCACCCACGCTACTATTGTGTGAACCTGGTTTGAGGGCGTACTCTAGAAAATACTTGAGGAATAACTCAACCCCAAAGTTAGTCATCGCACTACCAAAGAAAATAGGCGTCATTTTGCCTTGGTGTACTAAATCTAAATCTAGGTCTGCTCCCGCCCCTTCTAATAGTTCTAAGTCGTTTTTGAGCTGATAGTAAAGATCTTGTTCTAAAAGTTCTTCAATTTGGGGATTTCCCAAATCAACAACTGTATTAACCGCTTCTTTACTACCGTGAGCGCTACGTTCAAACAGGTGAATTTGTTGTTTATGGCGATCGAAGACACCTTTAAAGCGATCGCCCATACCAATGGGCCAGTTGACTGCATAGGTCTGCAATCCTAATTCTTGCTCAATCTCATCTAGCAGTTCTAGGGGTTCTCGTCCGGGACGATCAAGTTTGTTCACAAAGGTGAAAATGGGAATACCCCGCATTTTACAAACTTCAAATAGTTTGCGGGTTTGGGGTTCCAAACCTTTAGCAGCATCAATCAGCATGACTGCATTATCTGCCGCCGCTAGAGTCCGATAAGTATCTTCACTAAAATCCTGGTGTCCAGGAGTATCTAGTAAATTTATCTGACAGTTTTGGTAGGTAAATTGTAACACCGTGGAAGTAATCGAAATACCCCGTTGTTGTTCCATTGCCATCCAGTCAGAAGTCGCTTTGCGCTGTGCGCGTCGGGCTTTGACTGCGCCAGCTTCGTGAATAGCACCTCCGTACAACAGGAGTTTTTCTGTGAGTGTAGTTTTACCAGCATCCGGGTGAGAAATAATCGCAAAATTGCGACGAAGTTCAACTGCTTTGTGAAGTTCTAACTCAAGGTCAGTTGACATAACTGTATCTACTTGTAAATTAAATCTAACTTTACTTTTTCCAACTTTAGCGAGTCTTTTTATCTTAAGACAACGATGCTCATGATAGGTTCTTAGTGTACTTGAAAGCAGGAGGCAAATTCAGTTATCAGTTATCAGTTACCAGTTGACAACTACCAATGGATCACTGATCAGTATTTACTGTTTACTGACTTCAGATTTCATCCTTCACAGGCTTTACCCCAAACTCAACCCAATTATAAGGAACAGAGAAATGTACGACACGGACAAGCGCAAGCTTTTATCAGCACTTTCTCATGCAGCCATCTTTTTGAGTACCACATTAGTATCGATCGCAATACCTATTTTCATCCTCTTTGCAACAGAAGATCCTGTTGTGAAAGAAAATGCCAAAGAAGCCATTAATTTTCATTTGAATGTCTGGTTTTATGGGGCTATTATTGGTGTTTTGATTTGGGTGAGTTTTGGTTTGTTGATACCTCTGGCGGGTTTATGGTTTTTAATTCATTGGGGATTAACAATTTGGGCGCTTTCTCATGTTTTAAGTAATACTGAAAAACCTTTTCGTTATCCCTTCATTCTCCGACTTGTTTAGTAAAAAATCAGTTTTTATCCGGTTATATCAAGTCACTGATGAATATCTGAAATAGACGGGTGGCTTTTAAATCCAGGGTCATAGCTTATTGGTAATGGATAATAGGCTGTGTTTTGATTATCGATTATCATTGCGCCTCACACGTATCTCATCACAAATTTTTAATCAAGCGCATCTATTAATATATTGATGGAAATTTTTATATACTTTCTTGTCTTTTTTAGAAGATAAATGACAAGCAAGTTGTAAAATACAAAATTGCCCCACAACCTCATCAGGTGTAGGGCAGAGGACAGTTAAGCGCTGTTTGTAGTGTGTCCTTGGTAAGCGGGTTTTTACCCGAACTTTGTGACGCTTTGTTTTTTGTCCATTTGTGTTTTTTCTTCATAAAAATTTATGTTTCCAACCCATCGCCCTCGCCGTCTGCGTACCCATTCCCAACTCCGCCGGATGGTACGTGAAACTGTTCTTACCACCAGCGACTTGATTTATCCTTTGTTTGCTGTCCCAGGTGAAGCGATCGCCAATGAAGTTAAATCTATGCCTGGTGTCTATCAGCTTTCGATAGATAAAATTGTCGAAGAGGCAAAAGAAGTTTACGACTTGGGAATTCCCGCCATTATTCTATTTGGTATTCCTGCTGATAAAGATGTTGATGCCACAGGTGCATGGCATGATTGCGGTATTGTTCAGAAAGCTGCAACTGCGGTGAAAGAAGCAGTACCAGATTTGGTGATTATTGCTGACACTTGTTTGTGTGAGTATACCAGTCATGGTCACTGCGGCTATCTGCAAGTTGGTGATTTATCAGGACGAGTTTTAAATGACCCCACCCTAGAATTACTCAAGAAAACCGCCGTTTCCCAAGCAAAAGCAGGTGCTGACATTATTGCGCCTTCGGGAATGATGGATGGATTTGTACAAGCAATTCGCTCTGGTTTGGATGAAGCAGGTTTCCAAAATACGCCGATCTTGTCCTATGCTGCCAAGTATGCTTCGGCTTACTATGGCCCATTCCGGGATGCAGCAGACTCAGCACCCCAATTTGGCGATCGCCGCACCTATCAAATGGACCCCAGTAACTCCCGCGAAGCGATCAAAGAAATAGAATTGGATATTGCTGAAGGCGCTGACATGCTCATGGTGAAGCCAGCATTGGCTTACATGGATATCATCTGGCGTGTGAAACAAGCTAGCAACTTACCTGTTGCTGCTTACAACGTTTCTGGTGAATATTCTATGGTGAAAGCCGCAGCCCTCAACGGCTGGATTGATGAACAGCGCGTGGTCATAGAAACCTTAACTGGCTTTAAACGGTCTGGTGCAGATTTAATTTTGACCTACCACGCTAAAGATGCTGCGCGTTGGCTGGGGTAAGCAGTGGTTTGGCCTGTCAGGCGACAAAATTTTATCTGGGTAATTGGCTTAATTAATCTCACGCAGAGGCGCAAAGATGCAGAGTTTATCTTATGTATCTTGGTGTCTGGGCGTGAGATTATTGTTTGCTAGGGAATGAAAGCATTGGATTTGTGGTAAGCACACTTAAGTGAGATGAATTGCTGTTTCACCTAACTACTTGGGGTCGTAATTCGATTTTAGATTTTGGATTTTGGATTGACTCTACTTATGGAATCTGAGAGCTTGTACCATCAAACAATTTCGGTTATTGCTTCTCTATCAACGCCCCCTCAGAGTTATCACACAGTTATTAGTGAGGGAAAGATTTTAACTTTATCGGTAAGCCGACTGTGTGTTTGGGTTACGATAAAAATATTTACTGCTAGTAGTAAATACTCTTATACCAAAATAGCTAGTACATAAATCGTGGATAAAAATCGTGAATAGCAACCGTTCCGCAAGGTTCTGGATAACATTCATCGCAAGTTATATCGCTATCGTTGGAGGTGTTTGGGGGTTTCTAGAAGCGTACACCTACTTCAAAGGTATCCGTTCAGGGGACAAAAAGTGTTACGGAGGAAATGAGGGTACACATA
>NZ_JCACKS010000210.1:0-52465 GCF_059505505.1 Pelatocladus sp.
CACGTTTGATACACTAGCATTTAGTGTACTCTATCTACCTGCAATCTGCTGTATTATTGGTGGTCTTGGTCAGTGTGTGGCGGCGATGATTGCGGCACAGTTATTTAATCAAAATCAAGATAATGAAGTGGAACGGATTTATGGGTCGGTTACGAGTGGAACTAATTGGAAGTTTTTGTTTATAGAAGGAACGACTGTTTATATAGATTCAGTTGAATACTATATTAAAGAAGTTGATAAAATTTTAGGGATTTTGACGCAACCTTTTCAACCTGTTTTGACTGCTGTTTAAGATAAACATAGCACTAGTTAAGAAATATAAAATCGCTGAAACTTCACCCGATTGTGCTTTGCAAACACGTTCCTAAAATGTACCAGCATGTTGACAAAATAGAATGGTTTCCGATGATGAATATGCTTCCTAGCCCAATACTGCTCGGATAAGACAAATCTATTGACATTTAAATCTGTAGAGACGTTGCACCTCCTAGTCTCTACATGCCCAAAATAATGATGAGATAGCAAACTGACTTGCGTGCTTAGTTTTCATTGGGACTGTCTGAATAAGTTCAAAACTTGCTTATCTTGGACGCCCCAAAGTAGTAACATACAAAACAGCTTCTTCTGTAGGAATACCCAAGACTTCATTGACTTGATCATCAAAGAAGCCACCAATTCCACTAACGCCTAAGCCAAGGTGAATAGCAGCTAAATTCAGTCTCTGTCCTAAATGTCCAGAATCTATGTGTAAGTAACGATAAACGCGATCGCCATACTGGGTAATTGCTGCTTTCAAATCGGCTGTATGAAATAAGACTACTGCTGCATCTCGCCCTAAATCTTGTCCTAAACAAAGAAAGTGTAACTCACGCCGGAAATTTTTAAAGCGGATTTGGCGTAATTCTTGGGCTTTGGGTGCGTAATAATAACAACCAGATTCTAATCCATTCACCCCAGAAACAGCAATGAATGTTTCGATTAAATTTAGGTCAAAGTAGTCTGGGGAAATATCAAAACCTTGATCGATATAATTATGAGGTTGGTAAGTAAAATTCAGTAAAGCTTTTAATTCATCAAACGTTAAATCTTCACCCGAATAAGCACGAGTAGAACGTCGCTTGAGAATCGTACTTTCTAAATCTATTAGCTTTTCGCCCCAGTTAATTGGTACTGTAACAGTAGAAATTTTTTGACAAAAAGGAAAATTATATTTATCCTCTAAAGATTTTTCTTGTTTAATCTCAGGTAAATTAAGCTTTCCTGTAGTACCTGGTTGAATGTGGGTTGCTTTGTGGAAGTATTTCAGCAACTCGCCATCAGGAATTTTAGGATAATTAGTTTCTGTTGCAGAAGGTAAAGCAGTTCGCCATGTTGGTAAGTTTTGCTGAATATCTAGCATATCTGCTAAAGGCAGAATTGCGATCGCTCCTTCTTGTAGAGGATCAATGTAAAGCAACTCATTTACTGCTTCATCCACAAAGCCACCAATTAAATGAGGACGATAGTCAGTAATAGCACTAGCTAACTCGATATTACCTAATAAATGTCCTGTATCTAAAAAAATACGACGGTATGCTCTATCTTCATAACGCCATGCGGAGCGATAAAATACCGCAGTAATAATAATAGCCAGTTGGGTACTTTCTAAACCCGGATGCCACAAACAAGCTTCTTGTAAAGCTTGCCAAACATCACTTTCCCAAAAATGCATCAAAGAATGATTCCGACACTGGTAGTTATAAAGTCCTGGAGGTAACACCGATGTCCCACGGGAAATCAGATACACTTCTGCTGGGTATAATCCACCAGCACTGGGCGCAGCACGGAGATATACTGCGCTTCCCATCGAAGGGATTTTAGCAGTTAATCCATAGCTGCAAAACAAAAGCCGCGATAACCTCTGCCACCATCGCGCTTGTGGATGATTAGCAAAAGTTTCCGGTTTATCTTGAATGTAAGGCTTAAGGTCAAAACTAGAACCTATTTTATACTCTTTAAACGGCACTGGCTGCTTTGCCCAGTCTAACCCCTTACTTCTAGAAGCAATAGTCTGAGGGTCATACTTAGTGCGTTCGTGATAGTGTTGAGCAATAGAAGATTGGCGTAGTTCTGGCATAATAATTTAAATATGCTTCTGCTACAATCTTGGCATTTCTTGGTACTACGATTTCGTCATAAATCCTACAATCTTATTACTAGTCTGTAGAATTTTTGCAATAATGGCATAAAAAATACATGCTATTTAAAGACGTAAAGTTTTTATGTCAAAATTCTGACAATTTTTACTTTCAAGGTTTTAACTTAAATGTCTGTATTAATTAAATTAAGTACATTGCTTATTGATTGATTATGTTATCATAGTAAACACATATTTTATTTTTATCAATACACTTATTTATTTTTTGATAAGTTTATTGGTTTGATTTTGCATTTTTTTTCTTAGTGCTTGTGCTTGTTTATAAACTACTACACGTTTATTATCTGAATGATTTTGCTCATTTTGTTTTAAGTTAATTATTTCTAAAGATTGAATAAAATAACGTAGATGACTTTTAGCTGCCCAAACACCCATGGATGGAAAAATAATAAATACCAGGATTAAAGGTGATAAAGGTAAAAATGGTAATTTGAAGAATCGCTGTAACTTGTGCAGATTAGTAGTCCAGGGATGTAGGTTTTCATTACCAATACAAATTACAGGTAAAATCGGAATTTGAAAACGTTGGCTTAACTGTATAAAACTAATATCAAACTTTTCTAATTGATAACGTTTTTGCCAACCTTTTCTTGGTCCTCTTAACCCTTCTGGTGCATATAAAATAATTGGATTATCTTGCAAAGCTGTAGTAAATTCGTCTAACTCCGCTCTTACACCGCCTAAAACTTTTGACCATCCAGGTGGTAACCACCAAACCATCCAGTCATGATCAAACAAAGTTACCCCAGCTAAGGTTCTGACTATCCATCCTCGCTCTTTTCCTAATAAATAACATAAGGATAAAAAATCCCAAGGAAAACACATTCCTGCATGATTTATGGCTACTAATAATGGTTTTGTATTTGGTAGATTCTCAATTTGATGCAATTCGCCATGAAAGTATTTTTCAACAATTGGAGCGAGGATTTCTTTGCTAAAAACCTGTTGATAACTAGGAACAAAGTCACTGATTTCTTGCCGTGGTGTTCTACATCCCAAGCGCAACCAACGAATAAATATTGCTAAATAGAAGCCACAAGGAATTAAAAATAAGATGTATTCTAGCCAATTCCATCCATCAGGATCTGAATGATAGTGCTGCCAGTGACGGTTAAATAATATTAGCCAGCCAGGAGGATACCATAAGCAAAACCAGTCAAACCAACTAAATTTATATCCATCAGTAGTATAAGTATCTTCAATTGAAGAGTTAATTATATTTTCTTGATTTTGATTAATCACAGTTAAGTAAATCGGTACAAATAAAGCTAACAGTTGGGGTCGTCATTTGTCATTGTCAAGGATTTTAGGTATGTTTATTTCCTCCAAGTTACTTAATAAAGAAATTTAAATACATAATAAACTAGTATATTAATTTTTAAGCTTTGTTATTTACATCTTGCTTGAGACAGAAAACAAAAAGTTTGTAGTGAGCATTTTAGCTTTTACCACAAACTTAAAATAATTATTATCTTTTATAATTTAGCTAAGTTCTGCAATCAATTTTACAACTCGTTCTTTTACTTGATCGCGGACGCGGCGAAAGGTTTCGATTTCTCTTCCTTCTGGATCTTCTAGTTGCCAATCTTCAAACACTTCTCTTATCACCCAATCTTCTGGCAAATTTACTCCACAGCCACACAAAGAAATCACAGCATCGTAATCTTCAGGATTAAAATCACTTAGAGGTTTGGAAGTTTGATTGCTAATATCAATACCCATTTCTGACATAACTTGCACTGTAATTGGGTCTACGTGAGAACCTTCTAAGCCTGAACTTGTGACAGCAACTTTTCCCTGTCCCAATGTACGAGTAAATCCTTCTGCCATTTGAGAACGACGAGAATTTTTTTTGCAGACAAACATTATTTTTTTCATGTTTTTTTGGTTGCGGATAAGTTTACTCAAAGAAAACTTGTAACTAAGTCGGTACAAATAAAGTCGTTATTTGTCATTTGTCATTGGTCATTTGTCATTGGTTATTGGTAACGCACTATTTGCTAATCGAATAGCTTCTTTAGCGGCTTTTTCCTTGCGTTCGCTGTAGCGATCGCTCAGGTAATCTACTTTGTCACGTAGTAAAAGTGTGAATTTATAGAGTTCTTCCATGACATCAACTACGCGATCGCGATAAGCTGAATCTTTCATCGTGCCATCTTCGTTAAACTCTTGGTAAGCCTTAGCAACAGAAGACTGATTCGGATTCTTCTGCTAATAAACGACTATAAGAACGCTCTCGCAAAGAGCCATATAAAAATAATATTCTCGGTGGATGATCGAAATTTTTCGTCATAGTTGATCATAAAATAACAATTACACACAACAGATTTTCTTAGATGATTTGCTGATTGCGATCGCTTAATAAATTCACCCATTATTCAAAAGCCTTAAAACAGCGCGGATCTGGTAAAGTAGCCTTTTCTGGTTCCCGTGGAAACCAAGCTGCTGTGCGCTTACACAATTCAACCAGCATTAACATAACTGGTACTTCGATTAAAACTCCTACCACTGTAGCCAGTGCTGCACCCGAATTTAAACCAAACAACATCACAGCAGTGGCGATCGCGACTTCAAAATGATTACTAGCCCCAATTAATGCAGCAGGTGCAGCATCTTCATAAGATAAATTCAGTTTTAACGCCACTACATAACTAATCAGGAAAATAAAATTAGTTTGGATAAACAGTGGAACAGCAATTAACAAAATATGCAAGGGATTGTTAACAATTAATTCTCCCTTAAACGCAAACAGCAACACTAAAGTAAGTAATAGAGCAGTAATAGCAACCGGAGTCAAATACTTTAAAAATTTCCTTTCAAACCATTCTTTACCTTTGTGTTTTAAAATCCAGTAACGGCTGTACATTCCTGCTATGAGGGGTAGCCCGACATAAATCAGCACAGACAAAACTATTGTTTGCCAAGGTACTGTTAAATCATTTGCTGCTAGCAACCACCTACCCAACGGTGCATACAGAAACAACATCGCTAGGGAATTCACCGCCACCATTACCAAGGTGTGTCCCTGATTACCGTAGGAAAGATAGCCCCACATCAACACCATTGCAGTACAAGGAGCAATTCCTAATAAAATAGTGCCAGCAATGTAGGAATTTGCTAGTGTCACTTCACTACCACGAATGATCTCAGTTCCTGCAATCAAAGAACGAAATAACCATCCTAAGAAAAACTGGGCAAATACCACCATCGTGAATGGTTTAATCAACCAGTTCACCACCAAGGTGAGAATCACAGGTTTTGGTGCGCGTACAGCATTCGCAGCTTGAGTGAAGTCAATCTTCACCATGATGGGGTACATCATGAAAAATAAACAGACTGCAATGGGAATGGACACCTGATACACACTCATCGCGTCTAATGCGATCGCTATCCCTGGAAATAATCTACCCAAGGCGATTCCGATGAAGATACACAAAAACACCCAAACAGTAAGGTATTTTTCAAAAAAACTTAGATTACTACCAGCTTGTACGCGAACTGTACTAGTTTGCGAACGATTTGTTCCCATCGGTATCACCCTCAAAAAAATGTTAAATCCTTAAAACTTTGCTTGTTTTCTTAACAACTCTCCAATTGTCAAGTTCACCTCTGCTTCTCCTGCAAAAACTGTTCCGACCTTACCTCTGGTAAAGTGAACTTCATCAAGGTGATAACCTTCTTCTGGTAAAGGTACGTACCCCACAGAAGCTACTGTTGTTGGTGCTTTTTGAATATAAAAATCTACAAAATTTTTGACTGCTCGTTTCTTTTGAGCAGACTGAGCATTAACATAAATAAACAGTGGTCGAGACAAAGGTTGATATTGAATTTTTTCCACTGTTTCTCGATTAGGCAATACTGCCCCTTTGCCATTATTAACAGCTAGTGCTTTTAACTTGCTTTGATTTTTTTCAAGATAGGCAAAGCCAAAGTATCCTAAAGCATTCGGATCTTTACTAATGCCATCTACTAAGACTTCATCATCTTCACTGGCTGTATAATCACTGCGACTGGCTCCAACTTTACCAACTATTGCTTCTGTGAAGTAGTCAAATGTACCAGACTTGTTACCAGCACCATACAAATTCAGTGGACGATCCGGCCAAGATGCACGTACTTGGTTCCATTTGGTAATTTTCTTTTGGGCTTCTGGTTCCCAAATCTTTTTTAATTCAGCAGTGGTAATGTCTTTTGCCCAAGTATTTTGAGGGTTGACAGCAATAGTAAGAGCATCAAACGCCACTGGAAGTTCTATGAATCTGACATTATTTTTGTTACATACTTCCATTTCTGCGGTGAGAATTGGTCGTGAGGCATTATTAATATCTGTTGTTCCAGCACAGAATTTCTCAAACCCACCGCTAGTACCAGAAAAATCTACTTTTACCTGGGTTTTATCTTGGGATTCTGCCTGAAACTGCTTTGTTATTGCTTGGGTAATTGGATAAACGGTACTGGAACCGTCTATTGTTACTGCTACAACTGTTTGTGGATTAGTAACTTCAGTAACATTGGACGATGGAGAAGTTTGCGTATATGTCTGGGATTTTGTTGTGCAACTAGTAGCCAATACTAAAATCCCAAGCGTGATCGCTAATTTCTCTCCTATCGCGCTCATTGTTTTTCCTCTTAGCTTATATGATAGTTACGCTTTCTATCATTTCAAAAAAAGTTGATTTATTAGTGATAACTAGAATACATTTTACAAAAATAAATCAAAAAAAATTGATATATTCAATTTATAAAATGAGGGAACAGGAAACTCTATACTATCTGTGTCATCTGCTGGTGTTTACTCAAGATTGGTCTTCGCAATAACGTGCTGGTAATATTTGGTACAAATGGCGATAATTTGCTAAATACTCTTCTAAAACAGCAAATTGAGGCAAATTGAGACTGTAATAAATCCAACGTCCTTCCTGACGAGATAGGACTAAATCTGCTTCCTTAAGAGTCTTGAGGTGAAACGATAGCTTTGATTGACTGACCCCCAAAACATCACACAAATCACATACGCATAGTTCGCGTTCTCGCAGCAATTCTAACACTTTTATCCGTAAAGGTTCGGATAAAGCGTGAAAGCCAGCAATAATTATATTAGGGATAACAGAGGGAGTTTGCATTAATCACAAGCGGGTTATAGAGTATGCTTTCTCTATTTTGAACTAGAGACGGCAGCCTCAGCTTGATAACGGATGTTAGCTTGTTGGAATCTGTGCAAGACTTCATTCAAGCGATCGCAATCCGCAATTAAACTAATTCGCACGTATCCCTCACCGCCACTCCCAAAGGCATTACCAGGAGTGACAACTACACCAGTTTGTTGCAGTACCCACAAGGCAAAGTCTGTGGAACTCATTCCCACAGAACAAGGAACCCACAAATACATTGTTGCCTTAGTTTTGGGGATATTCCAACCTAATTGTGTCAAGCCTTGAATAAGAAAATCACGACGGGTACGATAACGAGTTTGGACTTCTTGTAAATAAGAATCTGGTAGTTGTAAAGCAGTTTCAGCTGCTGCTTGCAAAGCTGCAAAAATACCGTAATCCAGGTTAGTTTTCAGTGTCCGCAAACCTTGAATGACGTGGCGATTGCCAACCACAAATCCAACCCGCCAACCTGCCATATTATAGGTCTTAGACATAGTGTGAAACTCCACACCAATATCTTTAGCACCGGGAATTTCCAACAAACTAGTTGGTTGATAGCCATCAAAAGCTAACTCTGCATAACACAAATCGTGTACCAAAAGAATTTCGTATTTTCTGGCAAAGGCAACGATTTCTTCAAAAAATTCGCGGGGTGCGGTGGCGGCGGTGGGGTTGCTGGGGTAGTTAAAATATAGTATTTTTGCTTTCTCGGCAACAGCATCGGGGATTGCTGTCAAATCAATTAACCAGTTATTTTCTGGTTTGAGAACCAAACTATGAACATTTCCCCCAGCAATTACTGGACCACGAAAATGAACTGGATAGGAGGGTGAAGGTACTAAAACCACATCACCAGGATTGATATATGCTAGTGCCAAGTGTGCCAATCCTTCCTTGGAACCCAGTAGTGGTAAAGCTTCGCTGTCTGGATCTAAAACCACTCCATAACGACGTTCATACCAATTAGTGATGGCGCGGCGAAAATTTACAGTTCCTTCAAAGGGAGGATAGCCATGATTACTAGGATTGTGCATGGCTTTCACAGCAGCTTCGATGACTGTCTGTGGCGTTGCACCATCTGGGTTGCCCATGCCCAAATCGATTAAATCTAATCCTTGTTCCCTCGCCTTATTTTTGAGTTCATCCAAACGGGCAAATGGATATGCTGGTAATTTTTGTATACGTTCGGCTGGAGTGATCCAATGCAAGTTCATTGATATAGTAGTTCCCGATGCAGTTAATTTATTAATTGATTGTTGATTGTTGATTGTTGATTGTTGATTGTTAGTTGTTGGTTGTTAGTTGTTTACTCCCCACACTCCCCACATCCCCCACGCTTCCCAATTCACTGTTCAACTTGTTGATGAATTTCTGTTGTTGAAACACGATGAATAGAGTCTTTATTTTCTACTGGTGCAGCAGTAGAAACCATCGCCGCCATTAATTGTTCTAATGTGACTTGAAACGGCAATCGATGAATGTCAGAATTGGGAGCAAGGGCAATTTCCGCAGCTTTTTGCAATTCGCCCAAAGTCACACAGTCCAACCCTAAATCAGTGAATGTTTGCGGCAGTCCAATTTCGCCATAAAACTTCAATAATTGTTGTCGTGCTGTGGCTGCTAGTTGATTGCCTTGGATCATTTCTTCTAAACGTAGTTGCACCAAGATTCCATAGGCGACTTTTTCTCCATGAATACTGCCACTTTTGCAAATGTGCGTTAAACCATTATGTACGGCATGAGCAGCGACAGTACGACATTGAGCGCCACCAACACCACCAATCACCCCAGCTAGTAAAACAGTGGCATCTACTACTTGCTGCCAAAGTTCGCTTCCTGGTTGTTGAAGGGCAGTAGCAGATTTTTGGAAGAGAATATCCCGCAAGACTCGTGCTTGTTGCACCGCAGCAATAATTAAAGTTTGATCTGAGTGTCCACTACTGACTGAAGCTTCATACCACTTGGCGATCGCATCTCCAATTCCCGCTACTAGAGTACGTGGTGGTGCAGTTTGAATCAAATCATAATCAAGAATCAATAAATCAGGACAACGATCCAACGCGACGTCATACAAAAAAGCCCCCTGAGCAGAATACACGTTTGAGAGGGCAGTCCAAGCAGCACAGGTAGCTGCTGAAGTTGGAATTGTTACCACTGGCAATTGCAACTGATGGGCGAGCAATTTTGCTGTATCCAGCGCTTTTCCGCCACCTATACCGATAACGACATCAGCTTGATGTTCCTTTGCAGCTTTTCTTAAAGCTTTAAGACTCGCCTCGCTACAATCTGGAGTGTAGTAAGCAAAAGCAAATTGTAACTGCTGCTGTTCTAACAGTGGTTGCAGATGAGGTTGAACGGCTTTTTGGGTGTGATTTCCTGCCACAATCAAAGGACGAGTACCCAGACGAGTAATTTCATCAGATACCTGTGTCAAGATTTG
This sequence comes from Pelatocladus sp., assembly GCF_059505505.1. NCBI lineage: Bacteria > Bacillati > Cyanobacteriota > Cyanophyceae > Nostocales > Hapalosiphonaceae > Pelatocladus > Pelatocladus sp. Next base: position 9,791 of record NZ_JCACKS010000210.1, read on the forward strand.
AGAGCCACGCATCACTTTTGCGGGCGCTACCGTCAACAGCATTAATAAATTAGGAGTTTGAGTAGACAATTTTTCTGAAAAATGAATAGGCATAATAACTCATAAATTAACAGTAACATTTCCAGATATTTTGGAAAACTTCTCAATATAACCGACTATTCATAATCCGATGCTTGTGATGAGTGTGAGGGAAAATTTTACAACCTGTCCTTAATTCACATGTTTTTGTAGCAGTTTCATAGTATAGATTAATATTTTAACTAAAAATTAATTAATTATGTATTAGAAAACACAAAAAATATACAGTTTTTTAATAGTGAGAGGCTAAGACACAGAAAAGATAAAAGTTAAATATAATACTCAGTACATAAATGTTTATACCTTGATGCTACAAACCCTCACTAATCCAAAATTGGATGACGTGTTTGAAGTACCCCACTTGAGTGATGCTATTAAGTGCTTGAAAAATTACACTGTAATAAAGACCGCTCCGAAGGAGTAGGAATATGGAATTCATAAGTTATACTGGCGACAGCATACCAATAACAACACAGTCTGAATTAAAGAAACCAGAGTTGCAATTAGGTTCTTATGGTGAAGCGGTTGTAGAGCTACAAAATCTGTTGATTAAGTCGGGTCTTTATACTGATAAAATTGATGGTATTTTTGCAAAAATGACACAAGAAAGTGTCAAAGCATTTCAGCGCCAAGTTTTTCTGCAAGAAGATGGCATTGTCACAGAAGAGACTTGGCAAGCACTGTACAAAGGTGAACCCGTAAATTTGCCGGAATTGAAACAAGGCAGTCAGGGAGAATTAGTGATGAAGGTACAACGTGTTCTCAAATCTACACAAGACTATGTAGGATACGTTGACGGGGAGTTTGGGCCAGTTACAGAGTCAGCCCTCCAAAGCTGGCAAATGCGTAATAATCTCCCTGATACTGGCATTATTGATGAAGTTACTTGGTGTACTTTAAGCCAAATTCCGCAATAGATTTAGTTAGTGGTTGTTTTTTGGTTGTTGGTTGTTGGTTGTTGGTCAATAAAATGGTCAATGCTCTTAGTTATTCTTCCTTGTCTGCCTATCCTATGATGAAGTGTTGTTAGATTTTGGTAGTTGGGCAAATTTATCTTGGTAAATGTCAATAGCCATTTGCGAATCTTCACGACTAGCAAGCGATCGCTGGACTTGACCCAAATAAAGTGGTGTAGAAACTCCTGGTTCGGGATGGACAATCGTACGGGCGCGGATAGTCAACTGATTGTCACCAGGTTTACCCAAGCGACCATAGGAATATAAATCATTGGCTGCTTGGCGCAAAGTTGCTTCTAATTGAGTAGGAGTTATTTGAGGAGAGATTGCAATTACGGTTTGTGTTGAACCATTGTCGTAAACCAAATGGTATCGCACTGCTCCTGGAATAACTGTACGTGTCAGAGGTGCTAGGGAAAGGGTAAATAAACCAGCCGTCAACACCAACATAAAACCTGTCGAACCCACTAGCCGAAAGCGCAAGCCCCATTTGAAAATAAAACCTAAGACTGTCAACAGTGCAAATACCAAGGTGGCAATACCTGACCATTGGGTGTATTGGATAAAGTCAGCTTGTGAGAACATAATGTAACTTAACAGACTAATGTATAACACCCAGAAATTCTACACAATTTCTGGGTGTTACGTTTGCGGGAGATCGGGGATCAGGGATTGGGGATCGGGGACAAGGGAGAGAATAAACATCAATGCTCATTGATCATTAACTATTGACTATGAACAAATTGCATATTTATCGACAGCAGTTTCCAGCTTTAGAGAATAAAACTTATTTTAACTACGGTGGTCAAGGCCCAATGCCGCAAGTGGTGATGGATACGATTACTGAAGCCCAAACTTACATACAGGAAATCGGACCTTTTGGTTTTGAGGTGGGTAGGTGGATTGATGAGGAAACGAAAGCTATTAAAGTCGCGATCGCCTCTGAATTACATGTACCTCCCGAAACAATCACAATTACTGAGGATGTGACTGTTGGTTGCAATATTGCTATGTGGGGTATCGACTGGAAATCAGGAGATCACCTGTTATTAACTGACTGTGAACACCCCGGTATTGTGGCTATAGCCGAAGAAATCGGGCGCAGATTTGCGGTTGAAGTTACCACCTGTCCGTTGATAGCAACTTTAAACGAGGGTAATCCAGTCGCAGTCATTGACCAACACTTACGCTCAAATACCCGTTTGGTAGTTTTGAGTCATATCCTCTGGAATACAGGTCAACTTTTGCCTCTTGACGAAATAGCAAAAATCTGCATCAAAAACCAAACTAGACTTTTAGTAGATGCTGCCCAGTCTGTTGGTTCAATGCCATTGAATTTAACTGAACTAGAGGTAGATTTTTATGCTTTTACTGGTCACAAGTGGTTATGTGGACCTAGTGGTGTGGGCGGTTTATACGTACGACCAGAAATCAGAGATCGCTTAAAACCCACATTCATCGGCTGGCGTAGCATTATCACCAATAGTCAAGGTAAGTTTGTAGATTGGCATCCAGACGGAAAACGTTATGAAGTAGCGACTTCTAATTATCCCCTTTACGCAGGCTTGAGAGAGGCGATCGCCATTCATCAGCAATGGGGAACAGCAGAGGAACGCTATCAGCAAATTTGTTATCACAGCGAATATTTGTGGCTACGCCTAGCAGCCTTATCTAATGTGATTCCCTTGCGGACTTCGCCTCCTGAAGGTGGTTTAGTCTCATTTCAACTTAGCCAAAATACTCCCCAAGCCCATCGACAACTAGTAGAGTTTTTACAATCCAAAAAAATATTCACTCGCACAATTGCTGATCCCAGTTGTGTACGTGCTTGCGTCCACTACTTTACACTTGAGTTGGAAATTGACCAACTAATTGAGGGAATTCAGGAATGGTTGGTTGTTGGTTAATAGTCATTTGTCATTAGTTTTTCTCTCTTGTCCCCCGTTTCCTCGCGCTCCCTGTTCTCTGCTCCTTTTTCCTCCTTGTCCCCTTATCCCCGATCCCTCATCCCCGATCCCTCATGAAACGTCCAATCATATACATAGCTATTACCAATCATGGTTTTGGTCATGCTACTCGCACCGCAGCAGTTGCAGCAACTATCCAAAAATTATGTCCAGAAGTCTTGCTAATTATTGTGTCTACTGCTCCACGTTGGTTGCTAGAGTCTTACATTAAAGGTGATTTTATTCATCGCCCTCGTGGATTTGATGTGGGTGTGGTGCAAAAAGATAGCTTGACTATGGATAAAGCAACGACATTAGAAAAGTTGCTAGACATTAAAAAGAATCAAAATTCTATTATTGCTTCAGAAGTGAACTTTATTCGTCAAAATCGTGTGCAGTTGATTCTGGCAGATATTCCCTTTTTGGCAACAAAATTTGGTAAGGCTGCTGGTATTCCCTGCTGGATGATGAGTAATTTTGGTTTTGATTTTATTTACCGGAGTTGGGGTGATACCTTTAGAGAGGTTGCTGATTGGATTAGTGATTGTTACAGCCAATGCGATCGCTTGTTTCGTCTTCCTTTTTATGAACCAATGTCAGCATTCAGTAATACTATAATCAGTGATGTTGGCTTAACAGGTGGTTCTCCCTGTGATTCTCCTGAACAAATTCGATCAACTTGGGGAATTACTGCACCAACACAAAAGACTATCTTACTGACTTTTGGTGGTTTGGGCTTGCAACAAATTCCTTACAAGAGTTTACAAAAATTTCCTGACTGGCAATTTATTACTTTTGATCAATCAGCCCCGGACTTAGCTAATATCATCAAAATTCGTGATCATAAATATCGCCCTGTAGATTTTATGCCTATTTGTGGGCGAGTTGTTTCTAAGCCTGGTTTTAGTACTTTTGCTGAAGCCACTCGCTTGAGTGTACCGATTGTATCTGTTACCCGTGATGATTTTGCAGAAGCAGCTTTTCTATTAGAAGGAATTTCTCAGTATAATCAACATCAAATCCTCACCTCAGCAGAATTGTTTGATGGTAATTGGGATTTCTTACTACAACCACTCCAACAACCACTTTCTTCACAACTCATTGCTAAGGATGGTAATGAAACTATTGCCCGTGAGGTTTTAAGTTTTATTGATTGTTGATTATCGATTATTGGCAATGGTTAAGGATTAATGCCCAATGCCCAAATTTCAAATAGTATTAACAATATTTAAAATCCTCTGCTCTTCTAGGGCAGAGGAGTTTAATCTTGTAGATGTCCCTGATGAATCTGTAGATACCGAAAGTGAGTAGAAGCGCTCACCATCATTAATACTCAGTCTAACTATCAAGCAAAAACTCAACAACCGTAATTTCCACTAGTGCATAACAGTCTACAGCACACACAACAAGTAATTACCGTATTCACTTATTTCTTGAGGATGGCTTCCCAGCAGTCGGTTGATTTGTTCTACTAGGTTCATCTCATCACATATGCCTGCGACTATGCCGCAGTGGTCAATATCTTGTACTCTTATATCTAATGGTGAAGCTGTCATGCTTCAAAAATACAATAATTTGCGATCGCACCTGCGGAATGTGGAATATAAGTAATACTTATGGGCTTTATATTCTCTCTCTTAACAAGCCTGATTGCAATTTTTATCTATTTGAACTCTGGCAAAATATCTTTTGTTCTAGAAAAAGAACGTCAAGAAGCAGAACGCAAACGCATTGAAGCTACAGGTATAGCTGATTCTCAAAAAATTATTGCTGATGGACTTAGCAATTCTGTACTCCAACTGCGAGCCATAGAAGCTACTGAAAAATTAGCACAATCTCCCAACTCTAAAATCATTGTGATTGGTTCTGAAAAAGGCACGGTACCAATTTTACTTCAACAAGAAACGAAATAGGAAACATCACTGTATTTACTAGGGCGATTTAATTCTCGTCTAGCCCACCAAGAATTAAAATTATTGGTTTATAGCCTAAGTCGTCTTCATAGGACTACAAAATCTTTTAGTCCATTTTAAATGGAGTTTTGCTGTGAGCAAGGAAATTTATTTCTGAGCGGGCTATGGTAACAATGAAATAGCCATACTTTTAGTAGTCGAAATTCCAAAATCCTAACTAAGAATTTTTACGGATTACTATCATCCCACGAGAGCGGGTAGCAGATAAATCTTTGTCTACGCAAGCTTTGTACATTCTGTCTATGGAACATTTCCAGAAGCGTGTATATTTTTTGGGATTAGTGTCAGCTACAGTGATCTCCTGTGTTGTTGGATTGTAGTCTGCGACTAGTGAGAAATGACCGCCTGCAAAGCTAACGTCATGGGCAATGCCAACATTAAAATTTAAAATGTGAATGTCTTTGTCATCCACCACAGCGTTTTCAATTTCTTTGATAAAAGCGTCCAAACTCATGGAAACTTTGTCAAAATGTTCGAGTCTGACACTCAGGTCTAATTTTGCTCCATTTACATAATTTACACAAGTGTCATACGTTTCAGCGAGAGTCATTCCATCATCTAAAACAGTAGCGATCGGTAATCTAGTAACATAGAAAATTTCATCCACTGTCGTTGGATACCCTAGTGCGGTGAGTGCATAGGCAATAGAAGTAATGTTACAGCAGTTGATAGGTTGTTGAAATTCACACAGCTTAATACCATTTAAATCTTTGGTGACAACTTTTGTGACAACAGTACCTACAACTTGGTCAGATGGTTCAAAACCAGATTGCTTAATTGCATCTAAATCTGTTGTGTTATCGGTGGCTAATTGCTGGGAAGTCATGGTACAGATCCTTGATATTCAAGCAGGTTTATGAGTCGAAATAATTAATGTAGTGCTTACTACTATTAACCATTAACCCATCAATTTCACCGGATGCCCCAAAGCTTTAAAATTTCTTTAGCAAGCAAATACCTAGTCAAAATAATGTAAACAACATCGCAAAGATTGTATATTGTCAAGCGCCTTGCTAAAAACTGCAAAACCATCCCTAGCAACTTCATTACTAGGGATGACAAGCCAGAAATTATGGAGAAGTGGGGTCTGTTTGAAACACAAGGAGAAGCGATCGCTCGTCTTGTTGGACTGATTAGGGCGGCTAAGTACCAACAAGTCTAAAGACAAAAATTAATTTTTTTGTGCGTTTGTCCCTTTCGCTGCAATTTCTTTGCCTAGCACTTCCACAGCTTTAGCGAATTGTGGATCTGCTAAAGTAGCAACTTTGTCTCGTTCTTTGAGCCACAAGTCTTGTCGCTGCTTATCACTTAAATCCACTACTATGTTCGGGTCAATCCCATGTTTGTTGATGTCTCTACCAAGGGGGGTATGGTATTTGGCGATCGTTACTGCTAATCCTGAACCATCATCTAAGGGGCGCACAGATTGTACTAGACCCTTACCAAAAGTTTGACTACCCACTACAACAGCACGCTTGTTATCCTGCAATGCGCCTGAGAGAATTTCACTAGCACTAGCACTACCTTTATCTACCAATACTACCAAGGGTTTATTCGTTAAAGCGCGTCCGTTGGCAATTTCTCGTTCTGTCTCACCCTGGCGATCAATAGTAGAAACAATCGTCCCTCTATCCATCCACATCCGGGCAATATCCACACTGGAGTAGAGAAGACCGCCTGGGTTATTACGTAGATCCAATACGTATCCAGACACTTGCTTACTTTCCAAATTCTTAATTGCATCCCGCATTTCTTTGGCAGCATTTGAACTGAATTGCTTCAGGCGAATGTAGCCAACATTACCTACAGGCGTTTGCTTTTGAGAAAATTGTACTGGATGAATTTCAATCCGCGCCCGTGTAATTGTAAATTCCTTTTTTTGATTATCACGCAAGATAGTTAAGTTAACTTTGCTACCTGGCTCACCTCTGATCAGTGCTACTGCTTCATTAGTATCCATGCCCTCTGTGCTTTTACCATTAATGTAGATAATGGTATCTTTTGCTAGAATACCAGCCTTAGATGCAGGCGTATCCTCAATGGGCGCAATTACAGTAAGTTTTTTAGTTTTTTCATCCAAACCAATTTGGATACCAATACCTGTCAATTCACCAGAGGTATCAACTTGCATATTTTTGAATTCCTCTGGGTCCATAAACCGGGTGTATGGATCGTCCAGTTTTTTCAGCATTTCCCGGATGGACTTATAAGCTTCTTCGTTGTTCTTGTAAGACTTATTCAGGTACTCGCTGCGAACAGCTTTCCAATCTACCTTATTAAAAGTACCGTCTACGTATTGTTTATTAATAATTTGCCAAACTTCATCTATTAATTCCTTTGGACTTTCTTTAAAAAGAGCTTGTCCTTGCGAGTGAATACCAAGGCTAGTAACAGCGATTGTGGATAGCGTCACCGCCGTAGCACCCAAAACAAGTCCATTTCTTGTAATTACCATAATGACAGCTGCGTGGCTAGGGACAAAATTTTATATGCTCAGTATGCTCAATCTAACACAGGCAAATACTGTACAGAATGAACATATCTTGTTATTTCGACAAACTTATTTAAGAATCCGGCGAGCTTAAGGTTAATTGTACAAAAATTGAGGGAATAGGGAACGGGATTGGGGAATGGGGAATGGGGAATGGGGAATGGGAATTAGTGTTTATTTTCTCCCTTGTCTCCCCCTTCTCCCCTGTCCCCTTCTCCCCAGAGCAGGGTGGTTTCATACAAGCAGAGAAAAATTAAAATCTTCTTTTAAAGCCTCTCCCCTTATTAAGGGGAGAGGTTTGGAGAGGGGTAAAAATCTATGCTTCAAAACGATAAATACAGACTTCCATATTTTTATTTTTTCGTATGAAACCACCCTGCTGTCCCCTTCTCCCCCAGAGGGGCCCCATCTTCCCCAATTCCCGATCCCTAATTTCTTCATGGTTCTATCCAGCGTCCATCTACCTTAATCAAATTGATTAACTCCTCTACACCTTGTTCTTCTGGGACTTTCTTAATTTCTTCTCTACCGCGATACAGAGAAATGTAACCTGGAGTCTTACCAACATAACCATAATCAGCATCTGCCATTTCTCCAGGGCCATTAACAATGCAGCCCATAACTGCAATGTCAAGCCCAGTAAGGTGATTGGTAGCTTCACGGACTTTGTGCAGTACTTCTTCAAGATTAAATAAAGTACGTCCACAGGAAGGACAAGCAACATACTCTACCATTGTCTTCCGCAATCCCAAAGCTTGCAGAATACTGTAGCAGACTGGAATCTCTTTTTCTGGAGATTCAGTTAGTGACGCTCGAATTGTATCGCCAATGCCATCAGCTAACAAAGTAGCAATACCAGCAGTGGATTTTATTCTTCCGTATTCACCATCTCCAGCTTCCGTCACACCTAAGTGCAAGGGGTAATCCATACCCAACTCGTCCATTCGCTGTACCATGAGACGATAAGCAGCAATCATCACAGGAACCCGTGAAGCTTTCATGGAAATTACTAGGTTGCGAAAGTCTAAAGATTCACAAATACGGATAAATTCGATCGCAGATTGCACCATTCCTTCCGGTGTATCACCGTAAGTAAATAGCATCCTTTCAGCAAGAGAACCATGATTCACCCCAATTCGCATGGCTTTACCTTGATCGCGCAAAGAAACTACTAATGGTTCTAGAGTTTCGCGGATTTTTTCACCAATTTCGTCAAATTCGACTTTGCTGTATTCGGTTCTGTTTGGGTTTGGTTTTTCAAACACATACAATCCCGGATTTATCCGAACTTTCTCTATATGTTTAGCAACTTCTAGGGCAATTTTCAGTCCATTATGATGCACGTCAGCAACGATTGGCACATCTTGATAGGTTTTGATTAATTTTTGTTTAATTTCTGCCAAAGCTTTAGCATGAGCCATACTTGGCACTGTAACACGAACAATTTCGCAGCCTATCTCATGCAAGCGTCGAATTGCTGCAACAGAGCCATTAATATCAAGAGTATCCTCGTTAATCATAGATTGCACCACCACGGGATGACCTCCGCCAATGGTGACATTTCCTACCTTCACAGGACGTGTTTTCCGTCGTTTAATTGTTGTATCAAAAGTAGGTTGACTGGATAAAGTATTTGAAGTAATAGGTGTGGGTAGAGTTTGCATAACTTCTTAAGTAATTTTGCCGTAGCGAAAATATCAGATTTCAAAATGTTCTGTTTCCCAGATTGCCACAGTTAGTGCTGTTTTGGGCAAAGAACTAGAAAAAAAATGATAGACGTCAAGAATCAAAGAGAAAAGCAGATATTAACTATTTTTCTCAATGTTAAAAATATATGTTCTCCGCCCAAGGAATTTATTCTTTGCGGGACATGAAGTAGCTGCAAGATGTCAGGGTATTAGCTAAATAGTTGCGATGGTCAAAGACCGTTCCTACTCTGCGGAAAACTGATGTAATGGAGCATTGCACTCAGAATCTAAAGTGATTATCCAAAGATTATTCAAATTTGATATCAGATATCGATAGACGCACAATCTCACAAAACTCCATCAAAATAGACTCATCCCCACCCTAAAACTAACTATGACTCAACTAAAAACCCAACTCACCCTAGAAGATAATCTAAAATCCTATTTATTCTGATGTCGTATTATGAATACCTCAACAAAAATCCAACTATCTATTCCCTCACACTTCAACCCCAAAACAGTAGGTAAAGTCTGGCGCGTACCTTATCAACAAAGCGCCACAGCTGCACAAGCATGGGCAAAACAACACGACATCAAACCAGCATCTGAAGATAAAACTCGTATTTGCCTACTTTTAATTGATGTTCAAAACACTTTTTGCATCCCTGAATTTGAATTATTTGTTGGGGGAAAATCTGGTACTGGTGCAGTAGATGATAATTTTCGTTTGTGTGAGTTTATCTATCGCAATTTGGGAATAATTACAAAAATTGTACCAACCTTAGATACCCATACAGCGATGCAAATTTTTCATCCTATCTTTTGGGTAAATCCCGCAGGTGAACATCCAGAACCTGCTGCAACTAATATTATTCCAACAGATATTGAGCAAGGTATTTGGAAAGTTAACCCAAGTGTTGCTTTTAGTCTAGGACTTGATTACGATTTTTTAGAAAAACATGCCTACCATTACGTTAAACAATTAACTCAAGAAGGTAAATATCCATTAACAGTATGGCCTTATCATTCTATGTTGGGTGGTATTGGTCATGCTTTAGTTGCTGCTGTGGAAGAAGCAATCTTTTTCCACTGTATTGCACGTCATAGTCAAACGCAATTTGAGATTAAAGGTAATAATCCTTTAACAGAAAACTATTCTGTTTTACGCCCAGAAGTTTTGTCAGGTTTTGATGAGCATCCTATTGCCCAAAAGAATACAAGCTTGATTCAGCATCTGTTAGAATTTGATGCTGTAATTATTGCAGGACAAGCTAAAAGCCATTGTGTTGCTTGGACAATTGATGATTTATTAACAGAAATTAGGCAGGTAGATAGCAATTTAGCGAAAAAAGTTTATCTCTTGGAGGATTGTACTTCTGCTGTTGTTGTTCCGGGTGTGGTGGACTATACGGAAGCAGCAAATGAGGCGTTTCAGCGATTCGCTGATGCTGGAATGCACGTCATCAAATCTAGTGAATTCGTTTGTTAATAAGCACTAAAGTGCTTACTACAAACCCTGGAAATTAATCAACTTCATTTCATATACTCTTTTGGATCTTGAGCAACCCAACCCAGAGAAGAGTTAGACCGGATTTCAAAATGTAGATGAGGTTGACTGATGGTTGGTTGTCCAGTCTGACCAACTGTTCCTAGCACTTCTCCCTGTTTAACTTGTTGACCAAGGCTAACTTTGATACTCTCCAACTGGGCATAACGGCTTTGCAATCCACCACTGTGATTAATAATTACTAAGTTACCGTAAGTACCGCGATCGCCTACAAAAACTATTGTCCCTGGTGCGATCGCATTTACAGGGGTTCCAATCGCAGCTAACAAATCAATACCACTGTGAAAGAAAACTTCTCCGTTTTTGGGATTGAGTTGCCAACCATAGGGAAACCCTACCTGAGCCATAGATGCTAAGGGATACCCAGTTATTTGCACAGCAGGGGTATTTACACTAGGAGTTGGGGATGGCGACGAACTCGCACGAATTGGTGATTTGTTGGATGTGGGAATAAATGCAATTTGAGATGGTGGTTTACAGCCATTTAACTCAAAAAGAGCATCAGCACGAATTTTGTATTTTTGTGCCAATTCTCGCCAAGTTTGACCACGAGCTACTTCTACTACAATACCATTGTAGGGAGGGATGAGAATATTACTACCTACACTCACCCTACCGTTTTTTAAACTGGGATTCATGGTGATAATAGTATCAGGAGCTAAATTGTAGAGCGCGGCGATACTCTGCAAAGTTTCGCCACGCCCAACTTTATGACGCACAAAGCGTTCTAGAGCTGGAGTTGGACATTTAGCAGCCTGTGCTAGTGCAGAATTTGGGTATGTGGATACAAGTCCCAAAGCAGAGATTAGGCTAGAGAAAACAAGTAGAAGTAGGCGATCGCTAACAGTCATGTATGTTAAATGGAGCAATATTGAAGTACTCAACGTCAACAGTTCATGTATGGCGGGAGTATTCTTGCGATTCTAGCTGAATTTTATATTTTATTTGGCAGTTAGTTGTTAGTTGTTAGTTGATTGGTATTAACTACCAACGACAACCACAACGATTAACAAAATTAATCTGTCTACTTGTCTTTTGCTTGACTAAACTTAGAAATTAGCATCTTCTGCATTGCTGTCCTTGAGTATGGTCAACGACCCAGGTCTAAAAATGCTGGCTTCCAGCCTAAGAGTTTGACTACAGTTGACCAGACTAAGTACATTTTGGCAAGCTCAATGCGTGCCTTGCGTACTACCTTATTGACAAGAGTTAAAGTCCTACCAAGGAATGCGTAGCTAGTTCCTTGCTTTAGAACCAAAGGATTAAACAGATTCCCAAGGGTTAAGTCAGTGTATGAGCGGATAGTACCGAACTTAAACATTGTCTAAGCTAATATTACCCCTTTTGGGAAGCTCCTCGGAGCAAAACCATTATACGTACAGGATGAACAATTCTAGTTCGTAATTGCCCGAACGAAAGTAGAGATTGCAAAACTACAGAGAATTAAGTAACCCCAAGGCGATAATGGAACACGGCGATCAAAAAATCGCACTCTTCGGGAAGCAAGCTACGTGTCGCTTCCCTCTCAGGTCGCGCATACTCCTAGTTTCCCGCATACCGAGAGGTTTTATGAAGTTATCTAAGAAACAACTAGCCGTTTATTTTTCATTGGTTGTGGGCGGCGGCGTATTCGGTGGTAGTGCAGTGTTGCTAGCCAGTCCCTATCTCCTGACACAGAGGCGTACGTTTCAGGAACTCAAGAATGTGAGCATGGGTGCGCCATCAGAAACAGTTGTTACTAATCCTTTGGGAAAAAATATCGAAGCAACTGGGGGTGAAAGCGTTAATTTTGTCGCCACTGCTGTTCAAAAAACAGGATCAGCAGTAGTCCGAATTAATGCAACACGCAAAGTCGCCAATCCTATTTCAGATGCTTTCAAAAACCCTCTGTTGCGTCGATTTTTTGGCGAAGATGAAGAACCAATTCCACAACAGAGAATTGAGCGCGGTACGGGTTCTGGTTTTATCCTCAGTACGAATGGAGAAATTCTCACCAACGCTCATGTAGTAGCAAACACAGATACAGTACAAGTTACCCTCAAAGATGGTAGAACATTTCAAGGAAAGGTGATGGGAGTTGATCCCATGACGGATGTAGCAGTGGTAAAAATTCCTGCCAAGCAATTACCGTCTGTGAAATTGGGCAATTCACAAAATTTGATTCCTGGACAGTGGGCGATCGCGATTGGCAATCCTCTGGGTTTAGATAACACTGTCACTATCGGCATCATCAGCGCTACAGATCGCACCAGTTCCCAAGTTGGTGTACCAGATAAACGGGTTAGCTTTATCCAAACCGACGCCGCCATTAATCCTGGGAACTCTGGAGGACCTTTGTTAAATTCTCAAGGTGAGGTAATTGGAGTCAACACTGCAATTCGTGCTGATGCTCAGGGACTTGGTTTTGCCATTCCCATAGAAATTGCTGCCCGCATTGCTGACGAACTTTTTGCTAAAGGACACGTGGAACATCCTTTTTTGGGAATTGAAATGGTAGACCTTTCTCCTACCAAAAAGCAGCAAATCAATCAAGAGAATAATCTTAACATCCAGCAAAATGCTGGTGTTGCCATCAAGGGAGTTTTAGACAAATCACCTGCACAACGAGCAGGACTGCGCCCTGGAGATATCATCCAAAAATTTAACGGCAAACCAGTTAAAATTGCTGCTCAAGTACAGAAAATGGTTGAATCTAGCAGCGTTGGAGACACTTTACAAATTGAAGTCAACCGGGACGGCAAAATTCAAACTTTTCAGGTTCAGTCAGGAGCTTATCCCCACAAATAGTCTAGAGTCCAAAGTCAAGAATATTTACTACTGAAACATTGACAATTGACTCTTGACTAATGATTGTTAGTCAAATGATCTAAGTGCATTCGTTGTTCCATTTGACGCAGGAAATAGCCCGTCATCATAGCTGATGCTAGAAGACCAGCAAGATTATCCCGGTCGGTTGTAATCTGAACATTGAAGTTTTCAGCAGGCAACATCCCGACTAGCCCTTGGACATTTTGGGAAATAATTTGCTTAATTTCAGGGCTGACGGACTGAGCGACGTTAGCCAAAACTTCTGGAGACTGATGCTGTAAATATTTGAGCAACTGATTAGAGGGTTCCTCAAAAGCGTCACTCAGATGCTGACGAGGGTGTTGTTCAAAATTGTCATTCAAAAAGTCAGGATCAAACACCATTGGCAATTTAAGTTTAGCGGAGTTGCTAATTCTACTCTAAACCATAGTATGGGGTTAAGACATATTTCCTCAGCTAGGAGTAGCATTCATCTTAGGTAAGGTTTAATGATCAGGGATTGGGGATCAAGGATTGGGCAACAAATTCTTAATTTTGAATTTTGTAGACGCAAAGCGGCTACTTACAGAAGTCGCTTACGCGCCTACCGAAGGTATTTTGTACGCCCTTGGCGTTCTTGAAGGGTATTTTGAATTGTTTTGTCCCCCTTGTCCGCGATCTCTAATCCCCAATCCCCGATCTACTCTATTTCCGATGCTGATTCTAGTTTTAGCTCTAATTGTCGTTGCTGTTGTGGAGAGGAAAATGGTGAAGGAAGTTGTTCGATCTGAAAATATTGATGAAATTTGGGTGTTACCTGAAGCGAATAGGAGCGAGAGTCATGATCTCGGCGTTTCTTGACAAAACCAAGTTCCACTAGTTCTTGGACGTGTTGATATGCTCCGGAGCCACGCAGGTTAATTAAATCAGTTTGTAGCATGGGACTATTCAAGGCGATCGCTGCTAAAGTCCGCAATGCACCCACCCCCAATTCTACTGGTATCAGAGTTTGTACTAAATCTTGAAAATCAGACCGCAATTGCAAGCAGTAACCATTTGGGGTTTCTACGACTTCTAGGGCGCTATCACGATGAGCATAATCGTCAATCAGCTCGATAATACCTTCTTCAGCAGTAGCGCGATCGCACGCGGCATAATCAGCAATCTCACTGATTGATAAAGGTTTACTCTTCAAATAAAGAATTGCTTCTATTTTTGTCGCTGCATTCATTCGATCAATAATCAATAGTCAAGAGAAGCCAGTGTGTTCTTAGAAGTTTTCTCCGTTGTAGCACCTGACGTTCTATATTGACATTCCTCATGCCTAAAAGGCAGGGAATTCTTACTTCACAGGGTAGAAAATGAATTTACCCCTTGCTGTTGCATTTCCAATTGTCAACAATCAAGGACTACTGACAGTTGACAACCGAACAAGGAAAGAATAATTTAATATGTAACGATTCAGGTATCACAATAATAACTAAAAGTCAAGTTTAAGTTGTTTGTTGTAAAGAGTCACCCTTGTCTCCCTTGTCCCCTTTTTCGCCAATCCCTACTCCTCACCAAATCTGGTTTTGAAGATAAATTCTGCGATCGCTAAATCTTGTGGGGTAGTTATCTTTAAGTTTGTTTCCTCTCCTTGAACAATTTGCACTTGATAACCACATTTTTCAAATAAAGCAGCATCGTCAGTCACTTCCCAACCCTGAGCTACACCTTCAGCGTGACACTGTTTTAGTAGGTTCACATCAAAACCTTGGGGAGTTTGTGCTGCCCAGAGTTGGCTTCGGTCTGGTGTACTCTGAATTATGCCATTTTCATCTACGACCTTGATGGTGTCTTTAACTGGCACAGCTGCTATTAAACCAGGACATTGCCGAATCGTTTCGGCACATCTGTTGAGTAAATCTGGTGTAGCTAGACACCTAGCCCCATCATGAATCAACACTTGTTTAGCATTGGCTGGTAATGATTGCAACCCATTGTAAACAGATTCTTGCCGAGTAGAACCACCCTGAATTAACTCCAGAGGTTTAGTAAGCTGTAAATTATCGCTGATTTGCTTAAAGTCTTGCCAGTCAATAGGCTGGGAGATAATTCCTATCCAACTAATCTCATCTGATGCTTGTGCAGCTAAGAGCGTCCAAGCAATAATTGGTCGCGATCGCACTTGCAAGAGGAGTTTATTGCGATTACTCCCCATCCTTCGTCCACTTCCGGCAGCAGGAATTAATAAATGCACAGGTTTTTTAACTTTTGACTTTTGACTTTTGACTTTTGACTTTTCTAGTCCCTATCTTCCCCTAAAATAAGGAGCGAGTAGGCGTAAATTAATATTATGCGAATAGTAGCCCTTGTCCCTGGTGGAATAAGCGACCAAATTCTATTCTTTCCGACACTAGACGACCTGAAGCGTAATTATCCTGACGCTCAGATAGATGTCGTTGTGGAACCCCGGTCAAAGGCTGCTTACCAGGTGAGTAAGTCAGTTAATGATGTACTGATATTTGATTATAAAGACCGTAACAGCTTGGCTGATTGGGCTAACTTAGTAGGTATACTTCGCGATCGCGAATACGATGCCGCTATTGCCTTAACGCAAAGCTGGTTAATGGGTCTTTTATTGTGGTTGACTGGAATCCCCATACGTATTGGCTACAAAGGCAAAGGAGCAGCTTTTCTGACTAACACCCTACCTCTCAAGCAAGAACAATACGCTGCTTATGTGTATCACACTTTGCTGCAAGAGTTGGGCATTGAGTCTCCCTGTCCAGAATTAGCTGTGAATGTACCTAAATCAGATATTGATTGGGCAGACAAAGAGCAATTAAGGTTGGGAGTTAAAGAAACTGGTTATATTTTGATTCACGATGGTGTAAATGAGTTAGCACCAAATAAAAGTCAAGATAGAACATACCATGCCGAAAATTGGTTGCATATCATTCAAGATTGCCAACAAAAGCAACCAGATATACCTGTGGTGGTAGTTCAAGAACCAAGTCAACAAGAGTTTGTGGCTAGACTCAAACAGTCTATACCCGACATCAAAATCACTTCCCCAGATAATATGGGCAAGTTAGCGGCAATTATTACAGGAGCAAATTTATTATTATGTACTGATAGTGCGACTGTACAGCTTGCCGTTGCTGTGCAGACCTATACTATTGCCTTGTTTGGTTCTACAGATCCAGCTAAATTATTGCCGAAAAGCGATAAATTTATTGCTATCAAATCTCCTACAGGCAAAATAGCAGATATTTCGCCCAAAATTATTTTGGAAAAAATCTGGGGCGGCTAGCACTTCATTCCCATTGCCTTGAATTGTTCTTGAACTGTTGTATTAATTTAAACCCCCCTTCCACCAGTTGATTTTCTCCTATAAGCGGAAGGGAGGTTTCATATTATTTATCTTACATAAAGAAGGGAACAAGGAAGTTTTAACAGGGAACAGGGAAGGGAAAAACTATTTGTGTAATTAATTTTGTCTAAGTACTTGATAAAGTAATTTTTGTAACGGTAGTACATATACTTAAGCCTAAAAACTGCATAAAACTCATTTGCACTGTATAATAAAATACTCAAAAATTTAATGTTTTTACGGAATAAGAGTTACCTAAACAACTGTTTTTTTTTTCTATAACCTGATATGTTGAATGAATTCTAGGGAAATATTTATTTAGACGCATTTATGAATGTGTATCTCATATACCACAGTCTATAAATATGGAATACACGGGTTCCTATATAACTCCCTATTTGGATAGTTAGTAACAACGTTTACTAAAGATTTTTCTGTGTCCTAAAAGTTACATCTTCAGTATCAGATAACAGTATGGAAAAAAATAAATCACTGACTAAAAAAGTTTTGTTATTACTTCGTGGATAAAAAACTTTGGCGATATTGCTGTTACTAGCTAGATATTTACTGACCGAAGAATATTTAATAAACAACCTGTTCAAATCATATACTGTATGATGTATCTTAATGAAATTAAGTCATCCTAAAAAAGGTTGATGCTAAAACAAATACAGGACTCCTATTTGATTTTGGAAAAAAACTCAGTATACTTCCTGTTAAGAATTCCCCGTTTTTACAAGTAAGTTCATAAATCAAATTGGATTCCTATATTTGTTTCTACAAATTGAGTTCAGCAAAACAGAAAATTCCATCTATTTAACGATTGATAGTTGTAAAAATTACCTGGTGTGATTAGACTTTGGGTGGATCTAACACGCCATTATGTGTGTTTTTTAACTCTAATTCTTGCTAATTAGCAAGGACATCCACCAAGAATGTCATGAAATTTTCAAAGGGAAAACAAATGGCGATTCATTTACATGGCTTTACTAGCAATGGTAAACGTTACATTCAAGTAGAAAGCCAGCCCCATCATATCACGGGCGTTTTTAGAAAAATAGTCTGCTTCTGTAAGAGTAGATGCGAGAGTAAAGTGATGAATACAGAAAGCGCCTATTTTGAGTGTGAGGAAGATGGAACAATTACTTTTTATCAATCACTAAGTACCGATGGAGAAAAATCAGGTATTTGGACTTATCTTGTGTATGAATGTGGAGAGACAGAAGAAAAGGTATTCCAAGACAAATCTATTGATATAAGTATCAATTATTTATATAAATTATTAGCTGGTCAGAAAATAGTTCAAAATGCTATAGGTATTCATGAGTATCTTAAATATAAATTTTACGAAAATGAATATTTAGATGTTTATCTGCCTGCTGATTGGGATAATCTGACAGGTAGAGCAATAGCTAATTTACTTTTAGAGGAAGTTAAGGCATTTAATTCTTCATCTTTATTTGCCAAAGATGATGGTAAAAAATATATGAAAACTGTGATCAATAATTTTATTAAACTGGGGCGAAAAGTTTTAGAAAAAGGTGGAACAATCAAAGATTTTGAATTACATCAATATGATGTACTTCAAAATATTAGAATTAGTGAAATTGCAAATCTAATCATAGAATATAACGATTACCGACTATGGCAAGCAGCCTTACCCAGCAAATCTAAAGCTGTAGAATACGCCTTTAGTGCTGCTTTAGATCTAATATGTCAAATGACCTAAGTATCCGTTATGTACTAATTATTTATTAGCTATTATTAGAACATTGCAAAAAAATCATCGTCTAATTCATAACCTAGCATTTGAGCCATCGATTGCAGACGTGATTGGCTAGGTATATTATTTTGTTTGAACCAGTCACTCAAAATAAAGATTTTATGCATTAAAAAGATTTCCAACGCTTCTGGATTGTACTGAATTCCTTCTTTGGAACTGAATTGATGTGGTACTAGCATAGCTGTATAGCGAGCAAATTCTCCCATTTTCCAGTCAAGTAAAAATGGGAACCAAGGATAACGAGCATCGAGGCGAACAAACCACAGGCGCACTTCTGGAATTTCTGAGAGTTCTCGCGGATCACCTTCTTGTTGGAAATAGTTAACATCAAAGTGTAACTGCTGTTCATGGGATGCGATCGCTCCTTCTTGCAGCAATTGCTCAATTACTGTTGTTACAGGAGATAGATCTAAGTTGTGAATGGAGTCAGAATTGAGAGCGATCGTAATAGACATAAATAACTAAGAATATATATAGTAACTTTGACAATTCAGACTAGCAGCTTTGTGAGTTTAATGCTAGGAGGGGATAAGGGGGACAAGGGAGATATTGTTAACATTTTTTCCGTGTTACAGCGTCTTCTCCCGAAAAAATTCTTTTACTACAACTTAAGATAGATGTATAATTACCTATAAATGTAAGAAGGGGAGTAGCTGCTGGCAAAAAATTCAGCCAGTCCATCTAAATCAACATACTGGCGATGAGCCTGGTTTAGATGACAATCAAGCAATAAGCTAGTTGGAAGCGAGACCTTCACTGAGTTCACACAAAAGGTAAAGTGTGAAGCTCGGTGAGGTTTCGCTAGTCTCATTGAGCTTCACATACGAGTAAACGAATCGTCTGGAGCTTGAGAGAGTGCTAACAGCTTTCACCGCAGGTTTATTACTAATTACAATTTCGGAATTAGGTGACAAAACCTTTTTTATCGCCGTGATTTTGTCCATGCAACACTCGCGGCGACTTGTATTTGCGGGTGTAACAGCAGCTTTAGCGGCGATGACAGTGCTGTCTGTCGTAGTAGGACAAGCAGTATCATTACTGCCAAAAGTTTACATTTATTACGGCGAGATTGCTTTATTTATTGCCTTCGGTTTAAAGCTGTTGTACCAAGGTAGTAAAATGCCCAATGCTACCTGCGATACGGAAGTTGTAGAAGAAGCAAAAACCGCAGTTGCTCAAGCACAAAAGCAAATGAGAAAGCAAAAAACAATGTGGGCAATTGTACTAGAAGCTTTTGCATTAACATTCATGGCAGAATGGGGCGATCGCACACAATTTGCCACCATTGCTCTAGCAGCAGGGAATAATCCTGTTGGGGTGAGTATAGGTGCTATTTTAGGACATGCCATTTGTGCTGCGATCGCTGTAATTGGTGGCAGAATGTTAGCCGGAAGAATTTCTGAAAAAACACTCACCATTGTTGGCGGATTTTTATTTATTTTATTTGGTATTGTCGCGGCTGTGGAAGGAGCATGAAATTTGGGTAGCGGGGAGTGGGAATCGGGGATTGGTTATTCTCCGCGTGTTCCCGCGTCTCCCTGCTCCCTTGTCCTCCTTGTCTCCCTTTCCCCAATCCCCAATCCCCTGTCCCTTCCCTACGGTGCTGGAGTTGCAGCAGGAGTTGGAGTCACAGTCTCAGAACTTTTTTTATTAATTTCGTCTTTGTACTGAGCTGGAGCTAAAGATGCAGCCTTATCAAACAAAGGTTTTGCTTCATCAGTTTTTCCCTGCTCTTTGACAACCATTGCTTTTGCCAAAACAGGACGAAAATCATTAGGAGCGCTATTAATTGCTTGATCGTATACAGACAAGGCTTGTGGATAGCGTTTTTGGGTAGCATGAACATTACCCAGCATCACTTGCACAGCAACAGTATCTACGCTACCAGGTTCAATTTTATTTGCTTGAGTTGATTTAGCAAGGGTATCTTGTAATAACCCAATTGCTGCTTCCGGGCGCTTTTGGTTGAGCAACAAAGCCACCATTCCTTGCAAAGCATTAATATCGCCTGGTTTAGTCTCCAAAACAGAGCGATAAGCCTCTGCTGCACCTTCTTTATCACCCATTTGTTGCTTGGCTTGTGCCAAAAGTACGCCGTATTTAGTTTGTTCTGGATTGAGTTTAGTTAATTTTTCTAGAGGTTCAATAACTGCTTGAATATTACCTACACCTAAACTTAGCAATTGCAAACGAGTTTCTAACAAACCTCGCAGGGCTGTTTGATTTTCGGGTTCTCGCTGCAAAACTTGTTCATAACCTCTTGCTGCATCTTCCAGTTTTGACTTTAGATCCGAGGAAGACGAATTTCCTCTGCCGCTAGCGGAATTTGGGCTGGACTGTTGCGTATCATTAAATGCGGCTATGATGGGAACCATATAGCGTTTCCTATGCTAATGAAGTATAGCTAGACTTCATAGATAAATCATTTCAACTTTGAGAATGTACCTCATCTGAGCGAGAACCGCTATAGACACTCCAACAAAAGCTATCACTGCCAGCACTAACACTACTTTAACTAACCATCTATTACGCGGCTGAGACACAAAACCGTCCTTAACTCTAATAACACTATTGTTTGCCGTTTACACAAAATTGAGAAAATTAAAAAATTGAAAAAGTTTGCGGAATATCGCTAACTAACTGTGAACTTTATAACAAATAGCCATTTTTGATTCTTAAGAAAGAGATGAATTTAAGAGGAGACGCTTAAATAGTAGCTATGCTATGCTTCCGAAACTAGTGGAAAGACGCTAAATTACACATTTAGTGTGTATGCGAAAATAGCGTCTTTCAGTATCATAACAGGGCAAACGATGGTGGTTGTTTTGAAAGTAAATATACTTTGAGCAGCCGCACAACCGCTCTTCCCTGTTGCGTTAATAAAATCCCACAATTGGGATGTGTCTCCGCCGCAAGGAGTTGCTATGAATTCCGACCTGATGCCGTCCCCTGAATCATCAAATTCAATAGCTTCTGATGAAGCAAAACTTAATCAAGAAGAAACTACTGATGTAGTAGCACCACCCGGAGTGTCGCAAAGCGAAGCTTCGTCTGTAACGTCAAGCGAAACTGCTAATGATGGGAACTTAGTGAATCGACAGCAACCGATTCCACCTCCGAGCGAACCAATGCAGTATCGAGCGATTGGTCTAGTCCGGGGTCGTTACTTTGCTAGCAGCGAACAATTTACCCAAGGTGTAATGTTGACCCCAGATGGTACCAAATTGGAGGCTGTGCTACTTGGTCGAATCATGAGTTTAGTCAAAAACCATCTCGACTTAGAGCAAGAGCATCTGTGGGTTGTTTATCCACGGACACGCCAAGAAAACGACAATTTGCATCTTCAAATTGTGGGGGTATGGGAGCCAGAAAAACTGACTAAAAGTTCCATAAACGAACAGCAGCAAGATTTGACCTCACCAGAGGAGGAAACACTCAATCCTGATTTATCCGAGAATTTAGAGGAAAAAGACCAACACACCTCAATAGAACCAGCACCATCATCAGAAATTGTAGATGGCGGTTTTTCTGTTCGTGGCGAAATAGTCTACCAGTCATATGATACAGAGAACTTGGTAATCAAAATTAAGCAATCTGCCCGCAAACCAAATGATAAACCTAAGTATTTCAAATTGAAACTCAAGGGCAAGCTAGAAACCAAAGCAGTAGGAAAGTTTTGGGACTTGCAAGTCCAGCGAGAAGGTGAATTTTTGGTCATAGAGAAAGCAACAGTCATCGCTGAACTGCCCAGAAAACGCAGCAGTAGACCACCATTTCAACGTGGAGGTGGAGGCGGCTCTGGTCGTCGTCCAGGTCCTGGTGGTAGAAAACCATATCCCCCCAGACGAAGTGGAGAAGGCCCACTACGTCCAACTAAAAAAGTGGGTGATTCTTCATCATCATCGCCGCCCTCACCGCCATCACGACCTATACCCAAAGGTTCTGTTCCCAAGCCGGTGAAGCGACCGAAGCCACCGGAGGAATAGGGGATTGGGGAGTGTGGGGAGTGTGGGAAGTGTGGGGAGACTAAATTATAAGTAACCAATTCTTCATTGTCCCCAGTGTCTCCCGTATCCCCCTTGTCCCCCTTGTCTCTCGTGTCCCCCGTGTCTCCCGTGTCTCTCGTGTCCCCCGTGTCTCCCGTGTCCCCCTTGTCCTCAAAACTCCGTCCACCGATCCTGGGGGAGAAAAGAGCGTTCCATCGGGATTTGGGCGACTGGTTCAGTAAGGGTAAAAGTACCTGCTTGAATCCATTGTTTTAACTCTTGGGCAACTTGTCGAGAGAGGAAAATGCTAACAACGGGTGCAACTCTTACTGTTTTACCTTCAATGATGATGTGTCCAGACTTTAGTTGAGCGTAACTCACTAAGCCAAAGGTGGGACGCACACGTCGGGGAATGGAAAAGTCTACGATGGGTGCTACTAAATCTTTATCACTAACTGCACATCTGGCTACTACTTCTTCGTTTAATACCGGAAGTGGTACACCCACACCCAACATTAGAGAAGGGCCATAATTTTTAAAGTAACAACCCCGCACCCAATTAGCATTCATTTGTTTGGCATCACCAATTAAAGCTAAAGTTGCAGCTGGGCCAATGGGTGTACGATTAGGCAAACGTTTTTGTAAAGGAAAATGTTGTGTCCCTTCCCATGCTACATAGCCAATACCCCCACCTAAGAAAATTCGTGTACCAATACCCACTAGTTGGAGATCGGGGTCGTTGAGGAGAGGAGAAATAGCACCAGGGTTAGAATAAACTGCATTACTCAAACGTGGCTGTAAGGGGCCTAAATAAGTAAAAAGTGGGCGATCGCCTCCGTTCACTCCTACAATAAAATTTTGATAAAGATTTCTGGGATTAAATAAATAAAACTGATTAATAGTGTCACGAGTAATTGTTGTTTCAAAGGTAGCCCTGGGATAGCAATCTGTAACTTGTCCTTGAGCGCGTACGTGTACTGGCTTACCAGCAATCAAATCTTCAATCACATGACCGCCACCCCGTTCGCGGACTTCTTCTCCTTCCATTACCTCTACAGTAGAACTTGCACCCAAGTATAAATCTACAGCACCAAAACCGGGATATACTGGAACACTATCCAACCAACAGCGACGAATTTTGATTGGTGGATCAGTATGCCCCAAGTTAATAATTGCACCACTAGATTCCATTGGTTCAAAAGTGCCAGTGGTGATGACATCAACTTCCGTGGCAACTTTTGTAACACCAACTTCCTCAATTCTGGTTTTTAATTCTTCAACAGTCAAAACCACCGCACGTTTACGGCTGATTTTTTCGTTAATTTCCGCAATGGTTCGCATATTAAAGGGGATTAAGCGCTAATACCGTTTCACTATAAGTTTGATACATTTGGGCAAAGGTATTTTATCCCTTGCCCTTTGGTTTTTCCCCTTTAAAGTTTCCCCAACCTACACCAATCAGTCAAAGTTGAGTTGGGAAAGTACTATAGCAGTTCTCGGTTGTGTCCAATACGTACCCCACCCCTTAATCCCCTAAGCGCTTGCGCTTAGGGGAGGTTTTGCGTCAGCAAAGCCGGGGTGGGGTTCCGACTGTATTGCAATCGAGTCAGAAGTGCTATAGTACAGCACGGCGTAAATAAAGCAACCATTTAAAATAGTCGAAAAGCTTATAAAATAAGCATTCTTTCTTTTTACTTTTGCCTTTTTACTTTTGCCTTATTGTACTAGTAGCGCCCATAAATTATAGCCATCTCCTTGAGACGATTACTGTAATCCTCCGTCAAGGCTTCGCTTCGATAGCGCCAATCCCAATTACCATCAGCTTTGCTGGGGGTGTTCATACGAGCATCAGCTCCCAAATTGAAGACATCTTGGAGAGGAATAATCGCTTGATTAGCAACAGAACTCATCGTCAATCGGATCAGATCCCAAGCGATTCCGTGAGAACCATTACAACCAAGGTATTTTTGGACGCGATCGCGTTCATAATCAGAAGCATCATGACCATACCAGCCAATCGTCGTGTTGTTGTCGTGAGTTCCGGTGTAGATCACGCTGTTGGGAAGCACATTATACGGCAAGTAGGCATTGTGAGCATCGCTACCAAAAGCAAAGTGCAGAATCTTCATCCCTGGAAATCCGAAATTGTCTCTAAGATCTAACACTGGCTGATCGATGTAGCCTAAGTCTTCAGCAATAATTGGTAGGGTACCTAAATCTTCACGAATTGTTTCAAATAGAGCATAACCTGGAGCCTTTACCCATCTTCCATTTACTGCCGTTGCTTCTCCTGCTGGAACCGACCAATAAGACTCTAAACCTCGGAAGTGGTCAATACGAATCATATCAGCGTGAGCAAGGATTTCACGTACACGCCAGACCCACCAATGAAAACGAGTTGATTCTAGGTATTTCCAGTTGTAAATCGGATTCCCCCAAAGTTGACCTGTGACTGAGAAATAATCTGGTGGTACCCCTGCGACTTCAGTAGCTTTTCCTGTTTCGGGGTCGAGCATAAAATTCTGCGGATGCGCCCACACATCAGCGCTATTGTGGGCAACGTAGATGGGAATATCGCCAATAATCTGAATATTTTGTTGGTTAGCGTAGAGTTTAAGCTCAGACCACTGGCGAAAAAACTCGAACTGTAGGAATTGGTGAAAAAATATCTGGTCTGTCAATTGCAGACGCCAGTGTTCGAGTACTTCTGGTTTGCGTTGACGCAGTTCTTCAGGCCAGTCAGTCCAGGTTGTAGCTTCTTGGGTATCTATTAATGCCATAAACAGTGCATAATCTTCTAGCCAATTCGCTTTACCTCTGTAAAAACCCTCAAATTCTTTGTGCTGGATTTTACTAGCGTTTTGCTTGAAATTTTCACAAGCTTTCCGCAACAGAGGCATCTTCCAAGCGATCACTCGCTCAAAATCTATATGATCTAATGGGAAGTCTGGCACATCACGCAGGTCATCTTCGCTCAAAAAGCCTTGATCTTTGAGTACATCCAGGCTAATCAACAGAGGATTACCTGCCATAGCAGAGAAACACATATAAGGTGAATTGCCATAGCCTGTGGGTCCCAAAGGCAATATCTGCCACAACTGCTGGCCACTGCGAGCCAAAAAATCTACGAATTGATAAGCCTCCAAACCCAAATCCCCAATTCCGTAGCGACCGGGGAAACTGGTTGGATGTAGTAAAATACCACTGGTTCTGGGAAAAGGCATAAATATCCTGAACTATAAAGAGCAAAGATATGCACTGAATTTAACACGGAACAGTTGTTGACTTTCAGCTATCTGGAAAACCAGATTTGATGTCACAATTGGTGTTTTATGAGTTATCAAAATCCGATTCCGACTGTTGATATCATCATCGAATTGCTTGATCGTCCTCATCGACCAATAGTGTTAATTGACAGACATAATCCGCCGTTAGGTTGGGCCATACCTGGTGGTTTTGTTGATTATGGAGAAACTATCGAAGCAGCAGCGCGACGCGAAGCCTTAGAAGAGACTGGTTTAGAGGTGGAGTTGATTGAACAATTTCATGTTTATTCTGATCCAGCACGCGATCGCCGCAAGCACACGATCAGCATTGTATTTTTAGCAACGGCAAAAGGTGAACCCCAGGCGGGAGATGATGCTAAAGGAATAGAAATTTTTGAATCTTGGCGTGTGCCTAATAATTTATGTTTCGATCACGATACAATTTTGCGAGATTATTGGCGATATCGACATCATGGAATACGTCCGAGGTAGGGGATTGGGGATCGGGATCGGGGATCGGGGACAAGGGGGACAAGGGAGAATTTCTCTCAATGACAAATGACCAATGACAAATGACCAATGACAAATGACCAATAGACCTCTTGCAAAAGTCGAATGAACCCCCCTCAATCCCCCCGTTCACGGGGGGAAGATTTAGTTCCCTCCCCGTAAACGCTTAGGGTTAGGGTGGGGTAAAAATATTTTTGCAAGAGGTCTAATGACCAATGACCAATGACAAATGACAAACAACAGAAGAACTATGAGTAAAGAGATTATTCGTACTGAGAACGCACCAGCACCAGTAGGCCCATATAATCAGGCGATCGCTGCTGCTGGGAAAATGCTATTTGTGGCGGGACAGATTCCGCTTGATCCAAAGACTGGTGCAATTGTCGGTGAGAAAGATGTGAAAAAGCAAACTGAGCAGGTAATGGCAAATTTAGAGGCTATTTTGGTAGCTGGGGGAGCTAGTTTTGCTGATGTGGTGAGAACGACTGTGTTTTTAGCTGATATGAATGATTTTGTGGCGGTGAATGCAGTGTATGCAAAATATTTTGACGAAGCGACAGCACCAGCAAGAGCATGTGTACAGGTATCGCGTTTACCTAAAAATGTATTGGTAGAGATTGATTGTATTGCAGTGGTTAGTGATTAGTGGTTAATCTAAGAATCAAGGGTCAATAGTCAACGGTTAATAGTTATTTTCGGTGAGAGGTGGTCAAGCTTTTCTTTAAATTCGTCCCCCTTGTCCCCCTTGTCTCCTATTCCTCCGAGTGATGCGATCGCTGTTCATGATCAAAAAACAAATTACAGCGTTTTTCACGTAAATGAAGTAGGGGCGTAGGGTCGGAGTGTCCCTACTTTATTTGTGCCGACTTACTCAATAGTTAAATTAATAAAGTATTACTTTAACTGTAGCTAAAGCTATGAAAATATTTATCAAGTAATATTTCCTTCAATGTCAATATATTGAATATATGAGCAAATCAGAAAGTCTAGATTAGAGTAGAAATATTCCCATAAAAATAAGAAAAAAGAGGGAGTCTAATTATGAAGGCTATCTCCAATATCATCGCTAGTATAACTCGCTATATTACTGAAGCAGCAGTACGGATATTTGGCCCGAATGATGACGCTTATCCAAATATTGGCATCCAACCATATACAGGAGATGTTTTTTCTGAATAAATAAAAATTAATCAGTAGTTGATAAAAGATTAAGATGAGTCAATCAATTCAACATCGGTGGAAAAATTAAATCCACCGATATTTTTTATGTTATTAAATAAACCCGCTTGAGTGATTCACAAGCGGGATTAATTTTGATTAACTTATACCAATTAAATATGAAGCTACCCCTCCCAACCTCCCCTTACCAAGGGGAGGTACCGAAGGCGGTGGGGTTCTTTCTATGCATCTTCATATGGAAATGGTATTACAAGAATTATGTTAAAAAGCAACACCCCTATTTTGAAGTTTGTTCTTATTAGTGTCAGAAACCTCAGACTGTTCTCATGGATGTTTTAGCATCCCTCTGGTGACTGTAAAGCAAGGGAAACGGCAAAAACCCTACACCACATAAACAAACTAGACTTGTTTCTCCACACACCGTATAAAGTCAGCAAATAAAAGAAAAGGGTTGTGTTGACTATTGATTTTTATTTGAACATAGGCGATCGCTCGCTACCCTGACGCCGTTCTCCTTCGGATAGCGATGAACAGGACAAACAGCATAATTCCTGCGCCGATCATGCAACATATATATTTTTAGAGATCTTGCAAAAGTTATTTTTACAAGCAGTCTAGTTTTTTATATATGCTGCATATTTTTATTTTGAAATAAAATCTATTATCTGTAGTCGAAAGTACAGAAAATTTAAACTTTTTATTTGTCAATCAACCGAAGTTCATATTGTTGTTGATTAAATAACTTTTGTTCTGGAGTTAAGATGGCGTAATCTTCGATTGGCTGGCGCATATCCCATTGCCATTCTGCTAATATCAATAAACTTGCTGCCATAACAACTCCAGTAGCAAAAAATTGCCAACCACAGCATAAGGGTAAAACAGCAATACTAGTGAGATGAATTATAGCTATTAATAAAAAGGTACGCGATCGCACAGCCCAAGCTGTTAATAAGTAACCAGCAGCGCTTATTATTAACCACAAAGGACATAGGTGCATCAAAACTGTACCCCAACCACAAAAAATGCCCAAATCAGTCAGGGTAACACCTCCAACCATTAAGATTATCCAACCATATAACAGCCAGCGTAGCTTTTCTACACTTACCCAAAACCATGTCAAAACTATCATGCTCATACTAGCGACAAAGGTAAGTACTGACCACAAAATAGCTTGTGTATACCAGCTAACAGGTAGAAATTGAGCTGTGAGAAAAATACCAGCACAAATCAAACCCCAAAGAATAAATACTTGATCGATTCGGGTATAAAAACCTGACCAAAGACTTAATTTACCAACTTTCCAATCAAAGCGTAATAAACCTTGTAAATCTTGAATATCTAACTCTTGTTGTTTCTCACGTAGGAGTGGTTGAGATAATGGCAAAAAAGTCATTTAAGTTTTATTGCTGTCATTGTTCAATAGCTTCTATCAGTTTATATATTTTTGTAAATTTTTAACAAGTAACAAAATTTTTTTAGATGTCAGTTCACCATGAACTATCTTTGTAAAAACATTTGGTGATAATCGTTTCCTAGACCAAAAACTTGGTCTTTAAAACTGGATGGAATCTCAAACTAGCCATTTGTTGGCAGTAAACAAGAACTGCGTGAACCACCAAGCATAAACATTAACCTTCCAACCTTGTTGATGAAGAGTAAATCAAGGATTGAGAAAGGTTTAGCCAAAAACACAAAAATTAGGAGCGTAAAATAATGTTTTGGAAGTTCGTAGTCAGTACTTTAGTATTGCCTATCAGCTTGGGATTAGAAGTAGCCGCAGCGCACACCTTGTCACCTACTCAAACACCCATCATTTCACAACAAGAAGTTGATGCAGTAGAACTAGAACAAACAAAACATAACCAAGATTACAAAATTAGTCAACGACACAGACACTATCGCTACAGAAGAACACGCCACTATAGACAAAATCGTCACTACAGACGAAATCCTCATTATAGACGTCGTCATTATAGGCAGCGTTACTATAGACAGCGTAATAACAGACGGTATCACTATAGACCTCGTTATCAAAGGGTTTATTATTACCATCCAGCAGTACGCTACCGTAGAACCTATCGTCA
Source organism: Pelatocladus sp. (assembly GCF_059505505.1). NCBI lineage: Bacteria > Bacillati > Cyanobacteriota > Cyanophyceae > Nostocales > Hapalosiphonaceae > Pelatocladus > Pelatocladus sp. The sequence continues at coordinate 39,443 of NZ_JCACKS010000210.1, forward strand.
CGGAGTAAATTTTCCGCAAAAGACTTTTTATTATCGTAGATATTAGTATCACCGTTACATAAATCCTGCTCATATCTAGTCAACACCGATCAAAGCTATTTAACTGGGTATGAGCTTCGTTTACCCTCGATTTTATATTTTGGACGAAGCCCCTAGATTTATCTATGGGGTCAATCCAAAATCCATAGACGCTTCTGCAAGTAGCCACTTTGTGTCTACCCGCAGGGTAATCTAAAATCCAAAATTGTTTGACAGACTACTAGCCACTAACCAACAATTTAGTTAATACAAAAGTCAAGGTCGCACTACCCAAGGGAACTGTCAAATTGTCAATCCCAGCAAAAGAAATAGTTTCTAAGCCAGTAGTTACTAAAGCCACTATCACAGATATCATCCAAACTTGCCAAGAGTCACCTTGTACATTCAACAAAATCAAGCTACAGATAACAAAACTGACGATCGCCATTGTCAAAGAACCTTCCCAGCTTTTTTGTCCTCCAAAGAGTTGATACTTATGTTTACCAAATCGCTGTCCAATTATGGCAGCGAGTCCATCTCCCCAAGCCATTGTTAAAATACCTAGTGCTGCATAATGGGGTTGTTGCAGATACCAAAACCAAGCAATCAAAACACCGATACTCATAGAATAGAAGAAAGTCCCAAAACTCCGGCGTCCTACACTATTAATACCGGGGAGAATAGGAAAACGGTAAGACAATAAAGTCACAGCACTGGCTAAAACTGAGGCTGTAATTCCTGCGATCGCGGGAATATTTAGCCACCAAGCCAGCAAAATCACATTACCAGTTCCAATATGCACTATCTTCCGCACAATTTCTGGATCTGCTTTCGCAAAACGACTAACCCCCCATGCAGTTAACATCACGAGGGATAACCAAGCTGCAACGCTAGTAACTTGCAGTCCTAAAGAAGCAATCAACTCTTGATGGGAAAACAAACTTAACAACAGCAAAGATTTAAATAAAAAAACTTGACCTTTGTTACCAATTTATTAGAAAAATGTGACACTGATGAAACTATTATTGATTTGGCTGATTCGGTTCTACCGAATGTTTATTTCACCTTTATTTCTCCCTACCTGTCGCTTCCAGCCTACTTGTTCTATGTATGCTATTCAAGCCATTGAAAGATTTGGCCCTCTGCGTGGTTCTTGGTTGGCTATTCGACGCATCCTACGTTGTCATCCGTTTCATCCAGGTGGTTACGATCCTGTACCAGAGGTAGAAAATGGGGATCAGGGACACGGGGGACACGGGGGATACGGGTTTTGAGGATTTATGCAAGAGGTCTATTAATTGGCGATCGCGTTCTGAGAAGCACGCCATGTGTCTACGCATTTCCAAAATCAGCGTTGATAACAAACATTCCCCCATCCATAGAGAACATCAAAGCGTTTGTTCAATCCGTTTTGACCTTGCTTATTAACATTCCCCCATCCATAGAGAACATCAAAGCGTTTGTTCAATCCGTTTTGACCTTGCTTATTAACATTCCCCCATCCATAGAGAACATCAAAGCGTTTGTTCAATCCGTTTTGACCTTGCTTATTAACGTCAATTCTGTATTGCTTAAACTCTCTACATTTTGGAAGAGCAAAAGCTTAGACTTTAATTATATACATACAAAATACATGCTCACTTTCACTGTCAATCTATCTCTGTTCAAACATGAAAATATACCTATTGAATGATGCAGAATTTAAAAATTAGGTTGATAATTTTTTCTTAACAAAAGTATAAAAATGGCGATCGCGATTAATTGCAAATTTTTCGTGTTCAATAAAAAATTGAAAGACAAAAATGGTTCTCTACAGCATTAGTAATGCTAAAGTGGCAAGAAATTCATGTGAAACTTTCAGCGGGTCTCAATGCTGAAGAAGCTACAGAAAAAACAAATTTCTCTGATTGTGGGTGCAGGACTATGTGCCTTTCTGGCTGGGGCTATGGTTTCAGCCCCTCAGATGGGAAGGTATCTCGGACAATGGCTCAAGCAATTTAATAATCAGTCAGAACAACTGACAGAAGCAAGTAAAGCTGAGTCAGCTGTTTTCTCTTTGGTACTCCAATCTCCTAGCCAAAGAGTAGAAAAACTTGAGGAATTATCCAAAGGGTTTCCATCACAAGATCGGAACCGCGCTCGTTATTTGCTAGCCAGTGATTTAGTTGAACGCAATGAAGGTAAACAGGCGTTAAGTCTCCTAGAAGGGCTGGATAAAGACTATCCACAGCTAGCGCCCTATATTTTGCTCAAAAGGGCCCAGGCGTATGACATTTTAGGAGAACCGGGTAAAGCCTCTGATGATAGACAGGCTGTGGTCAAAAATTATCCTACACATCCAGCCAGTGTGAAAGCCCTTTATTTAATAGCTTTACCTGAATATCAAGAAAAAGCGATCGCCTCTTTTCCTTCCCATCCCCTGACTTGGGATATCATTCGCAAGCGCTTGGCAACAAATCCCAATCAGCCACAATTACAACTAATTTTGGCAAAACACGCCTATGATCAACCAGAAATTATACCCATCTTAGATGCTTTAGTTAAAAATACTACTTTGAAGCCAGAAGAGTGGGAAATTGTTGCTAACGCCTACTGGGAAAATAATCAATTTGCGAAAGCAGCAGAAGTCTACACCAAATCAGCCAAGACACCCCGTAACCTCTATCGTGTGGCACGGGGATTGCAAATAGATGGTAAACGAGATCAAGCGATCGCTATCTACAAACAACTAATTAGTGCTTCCCCAGAAGCCCAAGAAACAGGTACAGCTTTGCTGCGTTTAGCAGAAATGAGCAAACCACGTCAAAATGCTCTACCTTATCTTGACCAAATCATCAGTAAATTTCCTGATCTGGCAGGAGAAGCATTGTTAGCAAAAGTCAAAATCTTACAAGCCCAAAATGACACCAACGGAGCAAATACAGCACTGCAATTACTGGTTAGCAAGTACGGAAATACTGAAGAAGCAGCACAATACCGTTGGAAAATGGCATTAGAAAAAGCTGAAGCCAAAGATTACCAAGCTGCATGGCAATGGGCAGAACCAATTCCTCGCACTAACCCTGATAGTATTTTGGCTCCGAGAGCAGGTTTTTGGATCGGGAGATGGGCAACAAATTTAGGGAAAATGCAGGAAGCTACACAAGCTTATGAGTATGTAATTAGTAGTTTTCCCCAATCTTATTATGCGTGGCGCTCGGCAGTGACTCTGGGATTAAATGTCGGCAACTTCAACAATGTCCGTCAGTTAACACCAGAAATAGTTCCTCTTGTGCGCCCTGTACCCACAGCTGGTTCTGAAACCTTCAAAGAATTATATTTGCTTGGTCAAGATCGTGATGCTTGGTTACAATGGCAAGCTGAATTTAACAACAAAGCTCAACCTACGGTGGCACAACAATTTACTGAGGGTTTGATGCTGCTGACTCAAGGAGAAAATTTACGTGGAATTGACAAAATCTCCAAATTGGAAGACCGAGAAAAACCAGAAGAAAAAACTGAATATGAAAATTTAAGTAAACAAATTATTTACTGGCAAGCTCGTTATCCTTTTCCTTATCTCAAAGAAATAGAATATTGGTCACAGCAACGTCAGCTAAATCCTTTATTGGTAACAGCATTGATTCGTCAAGAGTCACGATTTCAACCAAAAATTAAATCTGTTGCGAATGCGACGGGGTTAATGCAGGTATTACCAGATACAGCTAAGTGGATTGCTCCTCAAATTAAAGAGGACAGTAAAAAAATTAACCTTGAAGATCCTAACGACAATATCATGTTGGGTACTTGGTATTTAGATCATACTCATCAGCAATATGGTAATAACTCGTTGCTGGCGATCGCCAGTTATAATGCTGGCCCCGGTAACGTTGCTAAGTGGTTGAAAACTATACCAACCCAAGATCCAGATGAATTTGTTGAAGAAATACCATTTGATGAAACTAAAAATTATGTACGTCAAGTTTTTGGTAATTATTGGAATTATTTGCGACTTTATAACCCCGAAATTTCTCGGTTAGTCAAGCAATACTCAGCTAAACATCCACCATTACCACAACAGTAACTAAAGTGTGCGTTATCGATAACGCACACTTAAAAACAATTATTTCAAAGCATAGTTTTGGTTATATTCCACTAATTCAATTTCGTTACCATCGGGATCATTAACATAAATTCTATGCTTTGTTTCTGGTGCTGACATTGTGTAATATTCAATACCTTTATCCTCCAGTAATTTTTTCATGATTTCGCCATCTTTAATGACAAAACCAACGTGGTTAATGCCAATATTTTCGTAGGAATGATGTACACGTTCTTGCTCATTCTGGTCATTTAATGCTAAATAAAATTGGCGATCGCCAAAATGTATCCAACGCCGACCATTAAATACGCCTTCTGCACGTACATACCAATCGGGAAATAAAGTCTGGTAAAAATTCCGGCTGGCGTCTATATTTTTACAAGAAAGATTAATGTGTTCAAAACGAATCAAGTTCATATTTGACTCCGGTTATTTGATAAGTGGTTAGGCAAAATTAAATTCATTCGTGGAGATTGGGGGATAGGGGATAGGGAAGAAAAAATATGTTGACTAACTTTTAATTAATTTTGTAATGGTAATCATTGATTAAGTCTCTAAATATTTTGCTGCAATCAATAATTATTATTTTTCTGAGCAATGTTCAAAAATTAAATGAATTTGCCCATTCCCCTTTCCCCGATCCCCTGTTCCTCTTTTACCCCAAAGCAATATCCAAAAACATCATGACTACAAAGCCAATCATCACACCAATTGTTCCTTCTTTTTCTAAGCCTTTGCGATGAGATTCAGGTATAATTTCGTCACTAATCACAAATAACATTGCTCCCGCAGCAAATGCCATTGCCCAAGGTAAGATAAAGTTAGCAATACTCGCTAATCCAGCACCAATTAAACCACCAATTGGTTCAACTAAACCTGTTAACAAAGAAATTCCTAAAGCATAATTTCTGGAATAGCTTTCAGCAACTAAAGATAAGGCCACAACTAGACCTTCTGGAATATTCTGTAAACCAATTCCTAAAGCAACTGGAATTCCATCAGTAATATTATTGTTGCCAAAATTTACTCCCACAGCTAAACCTTCAGGAAAATTATGAATAGTAATTGCGCCAATAAATAGCCAAATTTGCCTCAAATTCTGACTATTACAGTTTTCTTTCCCCTTAAAAAAATGTTCATGGGGTAAAAACTTATGAACTAATTGCAAAAACACTCCGCCTAGTAATACGCCAACAAGGATAATCAAAGCTGCATTGAGTTTGGATGCCCCTTGAGCAATAGCCGCCTCAGTTCCAGGTAAAATTAATGAGAATGATGTCGCCGCTAACATCACTCCCGCACCAAAACCCAGCATGATTCCTTGTAATCGCTGCGTCAGATGAATGGGTAAAAAAATTGGTAAAGCACCAACTACTGTCGCAAGTCCCGCGCCTAAACTGGCGATCGCACCGATAACAAGGTTTTCCATACCTGGGATTTTTGATCTAGCTCTTTAAATTAAATCATAATCGTTATGAGTTTATATTGCAAGTGTCTGATTCCCAAGCAATTGGTGAAAATATATTCGGAAACCCAGGGAGGTTAGAAAATGGTGAATCAGACATATCAAGCCGATGTCTTAGTTGTCGGTGGTGGAACAGGTGGAACCGCAGCTGCTATCCAAGCAGCGCGACGGGGAGTCAAAACTATCCTCGTCAGCGAATTTCCTTGGTTAGGAGGAATGCTGACGTCTGCGGGTGTATCTGCACCGGATGGGAATGAATTAGAAGCTTTTCAAACAGGTTTATGGGGTGCGTTTTTACAAGAATTGCAGCAGCGACAACCAGGAGGGTTGAATAATAGTTGGGTCAGCTTTTTTAGTTATGACCCGCGTATAGGTGCGGAGATTTTTGCAGATTGGGTGCGAAAATTACTAAATCTGCTTTGGATTCCTGGATATGTGCCTTTGGAGGTTTTTCGAGAAGGAGATTGTATCACTGGCGTTAGGTTTGCAGATTTTACTGTTAAAGCCAAGGTGACTCTCGACGCCACAGAATTAGGAGATTTATTGGCTTTGGCTGAAATATCTCATCGCTGGGGTTGGGAGTTGCAGTCGGAGTTTGGAGAAACTAGCGCCCCAGCTAATTTTAATTCTCTCACAGCAAAATATCCTCTGCAAGCCCCAACCTGGGTAGTGGTGATGCAAGATTACCGTGAAGCCGTTGCCCCAGAAATTCCATCTGCACCAAACTACGACCCGTCACTGTTTGCTGGTGCTTGGGATGGCTATGGTGTTGAGAAATTTTTGAATTACGGACGTTTACCAGGAAGTAGGTTCATGATCAATTGGCCGATTCACGGTAATGATTACGGTGAAGGTGTAGGTAGATTGATCCAATCTCAAGCAGTAAAGCGAGAATTTGAGCAAGAATGCTTTTGGCATAGTCAAAATTTTGCCCATTTTATTCAAAATCAGCTTGGTCGTCGTTATGGTTTAGCAGATGGTATCTTTCCCCAAATCCAAAATCGCACAGGTGCTTATGCATTACATCCTTATTACCGAGAAAGTCGCCGTCTAGTAGGGCTAACTACTATTAGAGAACAGGATATTTTGCCAGTAGCAGGGGGTACAGTAGCAGCATTAAATATAGATGCGATCGCCATTGGTAACTACGCCAACGACCATCATTATCCTGGTGTGAAGTTTGACTTACAACCAAAATCAATTCGTTGGGGAGGTCGTTGGACGGGAACTCCCTTTACTATTCCTTATCGTTGTCTGATTCCGGTAGAGACTGATGGTTTATTAGTGTGTGAAAAGAATATTTCTGTGTCTCATATTGCCAATGGTGCAACTAGATTGCAACCTGTAGTCATGGGTATTGGTCAAGCAGCAGGGATGGCTGCTGCTATTTGCGTAGAGTTGAATTGTCAGCCCAGAGAATTACCCGTTAGAGTCCTGCAAACAGCTTTACTGCTGGATCAAATAGCACCAACAGCAGTAATTCCATTATTTAACGCCTCACCTACTAGTATTAATTGGCTACATTGGCAACAATATTACTTAGATAATCCCGAACTATATCCATGTAACGGCTATTATCTTGATGATTCTGGTTATCAGTACGATCACGGCAGTAAAAAAACTGGTCAAGAACAAAATTTTAACTGTTTCCAAGGTATTTTTCACCGCCTTAACCAGCAAGATTACAGATTCACAATTATGATCCCAGCTTCATACAAAGGCCAAATTTGGCAGCTTGTGACTTTGCGATCGCCAATCAATGAACTGCTGCAAACTAAACCCCATGGGCAACAGCTCAATCTTCGGGGTTGTCTCAATCAAGCTGGTCGTTGGTTACTAGTGGAAAGTACTCATGACTGATTCCAATATTTTTTTCAGTTAAAAACAATACTTTTTGACGAAATTGTCCGGAAGCAGTAAAACAAACTCAGTATCAAGGAAATGAAGAGTTCTAAAATAGACACTTGTTATGCGTGCTGCCATTTCACTTTTAGTTACAGGACTGTTACTGAGCAGTTTCGCTGTAAACAGCCAAACAGTTACTAGTTCCCTATCCGATATGTTGACATCTCACTTTAGTTCTCACTTATTAATCTCGGCAAAATCTAAACCTCAAAAGTCCTCTCCTTATCGCGGTAGTGGACGCGATCGAGACAGACAAAGAGTGTCTTATCTTTTGCTGTCTGCAAAAACTACTCCCAGGAACCGTCCTGCTAAGGGTGGTTCGCGTAGAGATTTAATGCAGCATCCTGGTAACAAGCATATTGTTGCCTAACAACAACATACTGAAGACAATCTTTTAGGCTCGTAGTTTTGTTGGTAGCAAGGAATTCAGATTACACCCCAACACGATGTTTTACGTAAACATCCGTTACACACCTTCTATAGCAAGTATATAACAGTTGAGACACGACTAAGTCAGGTAATCGCTCTGTATCAATTCTGTAATCTTCGTGTAAATAAAGGGTCTTCCACCCTTGCAAACAGAAGGCAAAATCAATCAAAATCCGTATTGCAAACAGCATCACTCCTCAAACAAGTAAGCATATCCCGATCGCAAACCTCAAATAATCAGGAAAAGGGTGTCACTTCGTCTACCAGTGCAGCATAAGCACATATGTTTGCTGATATATCTCGATTATTAGGGAAATAGGCAAGAAAGCAACTCCCTGATATCTTACTCAGGCTTTTTTCTGTGTTGAGCTACTGGTATCTTGCATCGGGAAAAAAGAACTTTGTTGAGGTTGCAAACAACATTACTCTTACCAAATTAAAGCTTGTGCTTGCTCAGAAATATTTCAACAAGCGCTAGTTATCTTGGTTCCGCTACCATCATTTCGCAAAACTATTTTGTTTTTTGCCAAAAATTTTTGTCTCAATAGCGTTGTGATGCCAAAAATGGCAGAGGTCGATAAGAATGTGGTAGAAGATGCAAGTTATAAAACTTCTTACCACTTTCTTCTCTACCTCTAAAAGTACAATGGTCTTGATCACAAGGGCTTCAATCCTTGCTCTTTGAGGGTAGTTCTTACCCTTACACCCCCATACCTTATCCCCCTAAACCCGCCCAAAGGGTTTAATCAAACTGGTTTGTGAGCAATTAAATACTTGCTCATCAAATAGACTTGTATTTCAACATTCTCAAAACCTGCTTTTTCCAAACGCTCTACTAAATCATCAGTCATGTAATGCTTATAGTAGGGTTCATGGTACATCTGGTGGAAGTTTTCCATGAATGGTTCCATTTCTGGAGAATCACTCATTTGCACAGAGTCACAAATAATGAACACTCCTCCGGGTTTTGTTACTCGGTAGCATTGTTCAATAACTCGCTGGCGTACCTTTGCAGGTAATTCATGGAAAAGAAACACAGAAGTCACTGCATGAAAATAATTATCCAGGTAGGGTAACTCTTCAGCGTTAGCCTGCAATAGTTGTGGTAATTCTCCTGGAATTTGGCTTAATAATTCATTTGCTTTTCGCAAATAAGCTGGTGACAAATCCGTACCAAACAGCGATGCTTGCGGGAAAGCTGCGCGAATCATTTTTAAAGTCCGACCCGTTCCACAAGCTACATCTAAAATGCGTATTTGCCGATGTGGTAAATCAGCAAATACACTTTTTAGTCCTTTCTTAAGAGGTGCGAGAATTCGCCGTCGCATTGGGTCGGCTGTACCACCAAACAGAATTTCCACCTGTAAATCGTAGAGATTGGCTGACAAGTCGCTCAAGTAGCCATCAGTTTGGTGATGGAAGTTCTGTACGTAATAACTCGGATAACCAGAAGTTTCCACATTTGCGGGAAAGTCTTGATAATTCTTCTGTTTGGCCCGCTCCCACGTTTGGAATAAATCTAGGCATATTACTGGATAGTACTGGAAAAATTCTTGCCAAGGATTATCAAACAGCAAGCTCGTAGGATACACGCCCTGCTCTGCATCTTGCCAATCACTTTCTAGTAAATTATCTAGCTTTTTTTGAAATGTGAGTAAAACTTCTGTCGGGACGGGTTTGGTTTGCTGCTCAAAAGGAGAGATTAAATTCAACAACCGTACGCTCAATGTTTTATGAGCTAAACCAAAATAGTTTTTACCCTGCTGAAATGTTTGATAAGTCAGCTTCGTTAATGTGTCGGACATGTGAATGGCTAGGCTTGTCTTTATTTTTATTTATTTAACTTAAATAATTGTAACTATTAATTCATTAATCTTGAGAATGATCTATTGAGCTTTGGTGCTGACTACAAACCTTTCAATGTGACAGGGTACTTGTCAATAAAATATTAAGTTTTATAAAAATGTATCATTTCGTAACTTCTGATACAGAATTATTCTGCTATCTTATTAATGGAGACAAACAAATCAATCAAATTAAAACTACAGGGAGGACTCTGGTATGTCTACCCAAGACAAAGCTCGTGCTTTAATGATGCGTCATTATCAGCTGATCAAAAATCGGCAACAATCGATGCTAGAACGTGCAGGGGAAGAATTGGGTCTTCCTGGAGAAGTATCTCACTACTGGAACCCGACTCAAGGGAAAATAGACCACAATGCTCGTATGAATTATGACCGCAGTAATGCTGCGATGAGTTAAGTAGTGGGGGCGAATGCTTACTCGCGCCAAGCGCGTCTACGCCCCTACAGTGGTAGAGAAACCCAAAAAAAAGCCACCCAGTTTGGGTGGCTGTATTTATGATTTCAAATAATACGTCTGGTTTTATGGAGAATCGCTAGTAGTTATTTATAATTAACCACTAACTACCAACCACTAACCCTTTGAAATTAACAATCGTAGTAAAGAGCAAATTCGTAGGGATGAGGACGTAGACGCATTGGATTAACTTCATTGTCTAGCTTGTAAGAAATCCAAGTTTCAATAAAGTCTTCGGTAAAGACACCAGGTTCGGTCAAGAAAGCATGATCTTTCTCTAGTGCTTCCAATGCTAATTCTAGAGATCCAGGAGTGGACGGAACTTTCGCCAGTTCTGCTGGAGAGAGTTCATAAATATTTTTATCCAGAGGTTCACCAGGATCAATTTTGTTTTTGATGCCATCTAAACCAGCACACAGCATGGCAGCAAATGCCAAGTAGGGGTTAGAAGTCGCATCAGGACAACGGAACTCTAAACGCTTGGCTTTGGGGTTAGTACCAGACAGAGGAATCCGAATCGAAGCAGAACGATTACCTTGGGAGTAAGCCAAGTTAACTGGTGCTTCGTAACCGGGTACTAGGCGCTTGTAAGAGTTGGTGGTGGGGTTGGTAATAGCCAACAGTGCTGGTGCGTGCTTGAGGATGCCACCGATATAATGTAATGCCATATCACTCAAGCCAGCGTATTTATCGCCTGCAAACAAAGGCTGACCGTCTTTCCAAATAGACTGGTGAGTGTGCATACCGGAACCGTTGTCTTGGAAGACAGGCTTAGGCATGAAAGTAACGGTTTTGCCGTATTTCTTGGCAACGTTCTTGATGACGTATTTGTAAGTCATCAGCCAATCGGCAGCTTCAATTAATTTACCAAAGCGGAAACCGAGTTCGCACTGACCACCTGTAGCTACTTCGTGATGCTGCTTTTCAATAGGTACTCCACACTCTGCCATTGTTAGCAGCATTTCTGTACGAATATCTTGGAAAGTGTCAGTGGGAGGTACTGGGAAATAACCCTCTTTGTAGCGGGGTTTGTAACCCAGGTTAGGACCTTCTTGTTTACCGGAGTTCCAACGCCCTTCAACTGAGTCTACATGGTAGTAGCCTTCGTGGGAGTTTTGGTCAAAACGGACATCATCAAAGATGAAAAACTCAGCTTCAGGACCAAAGAAGGCTGTGTCACCAAGACCGGAGGAAACGAGATAATCTAATGCTTTTTGAGCAATTACACGCGGACAACGACTGTACCATTCGCCCGTACGGGGTTCCTTAATACTACAAATGATACTGAGAGTTGGTTCTTTCATGAATGGGTCGATCCAGGCAGTGTTTGGATCGAGTACCATTGCCATGTCTGACTCGTTGATTGCTTTCCAACCCCGAATACTGGAACCATCGAAGGGTACGCCGTCTGTGAAGCTACTTTCATCGATTTGGTTATGAAACACTGTCAGGTGCTGCCATATCCCTGGCGTATCGATGAATTTCAGATCGATCATCTGAATGTTGTTGTCCCGAATCATATTCAGGACTTCTTGTGGGGTTGTCATGGTTACTCCTTCTCCGCCAATTTAGTACAGTAAACCACAATGTTAATGCACGCTGACCTTGCTTGATGAACCCAAATCATTAAAGACACCTGAAATATCCTAATGATATAAATTTGAGATATTTTGTATTTTTTGTTACAGAATATCATGTTTATAGGTTATGTTCATTTTTGCCGAACTAACTCTACAAAACTTGACAGTTCATCTGTTGGGGTCAACTTTGGCATAGAATCCTTTAAGTAGCGCATACATTGTTTTTGTGCTTGAGCTTCTTTTAATATTCATTGGCACAAAAATTAGCCGCTTGCAAAAGCAGTCAAATAAATATCAAACCATAAATAGCAATGATTGGGAGATAAAGGAATGCGGGATGCAGTCACAAGTTTAATTAAGAATTATGACGTTGCTGGGCGGTATTTTGACCGGAATGCGATCGACAGTCTCAAGTCCTATTTTGAAAGCGGGACAGCACGAGTACAAGCCGCAGGAGCTATTAATGCAAATGCGGCGGCAATTGTCAAGCAGGCTGGTTCTCAATTATTTGATGAACAGCCAGAGTTGATTCGTCCCGGCGGCAATGCTTATACTACTCGACGGTATGCGGCTTGTCTGCGGGATATGGATTACTACCTACGCTATGCTACTTATGCCATTGTAGCTGGCAGTATGGATGTGTTGGATGAGCGCGTGCTGCAAGGTTTGCGGGAAACTTATAATTCTTTGGGTGTTCCCATTGGCCCTACAGTTCGTGGTATCCAACTGATGAAGGATATTGTCAAGCTGCAATTAGCAGATGCTGGTGTCAGTAGTACTAGTTTTGTAGATGAGCCGTTTGACTACATGACCAGAGAGTTGAGCGAGAAGGACATTTAGTGTAATCCAACAGAAGGCAGAAGGCAAGAGACAGGAAATTGTCATGCTTAGACAATCTGTTTTTTCGTCTGGTTTTTCCTGTCTATTTATTTCTGGTATCTTGCACTAGCCAATTCCACATATAAAAAGCTGTGTATATCGCACTTTGCCTTTATGGCAAGGTGCGTTTACTTTTTTTAATACTAAAAATTGATTACTTATCATTGGATAACTACTTAAAAAACTTGTAAAATATATTACTTAGTATGGATGATTGTTGGCAGTAGTTCCATGAGTATTAATGATCTAGAATTTTTGCACGGTGCGGCTTTTCTTCGACTCCTTAAAGGAACGGGAGCATCCCAATTTTGCAAAAAGAGGGAGAGAAGGGAAAAAAATTCGCGATT
>NZ_JCACKS010000211.1:0-40619 GCF_059505505.1 Pelatocladus sp.
TTCATCCCCTCCTTAAAAGATAGGGGTTCTCACGCTCCCGGACTTCTTTGATAGAGACTTTGAGGTCGAATATGTCGAATTACTAGCTAAGACAAAAATAAAACAGTTTGAAGGTAGGGATACCCAGTACCCCTTTGAGGGCTATTACTATCCTGTGCGGATCGGTGATACTTATGGACTGCTACTAGACTGCTCAGTTAACAATAAAACTCAGGCACAACCAACCAAATGCTTTGCAGCACTCAAACATGAAATTTCGCAAAGATTAAATGGTGAAGTTGCCACAATTGGGCAAACGTGGATGATTTCTGGTCAACTGCCCAAAAACTCAGAAAAAAAACCTGAAGATATTGCCAAAGCTTGCTATCAAGAGTTAATGCCTGATTCAAATTGGAAACAAAATCTGCAAGGACAAGGGCAGATTCTAGGGGCATATATATTTGAACTCTCGCGATATCATTTAACAATTGAAGAAGGAATGGCATCTCCGACTCACATTCAAAGTATTCAAGAAAATCAGCACATTATTATTCTTCTTTATCCAGATGAAGCCACTGCCGAAAAAGCCGCCAGATTCTATCCTGATTGGATGCGCTTATTTTGCTATCGCCACAAAATCCTGTGGGCATATGGTCAAAGTCGGTTGATCAAACAATATATTAAAAATTATTTAGTTACAATCCAAAAGGCTATTGAACTTAGCCAAAAAGATAATTCCCATATTGAGTTAAAACAAGTCCGGCAATCCTTGTTTCAGGTACAGAATACGCTAACTCCTTATTCAATTAACTTAAGCTATCTCGATTTTCAAGGTCGCACGATAGAGATAAATTTAAGTAATTACAAAAAACGCTTGGAGAGAATGGTAAAACAAGCAGAGGGAGAAAGTGAACTGAATTTTTTAGAAGGATTTAGTAACTTAGTGACCGATAAATATTTGCTACAAATAACAAAAGACTATGAGCATATGGAGATGAGTTCTAAATGGTTAGATATTTCAATTAATACGCTTCGTAGCCGCGTTGAAGTTGACCAGGCTGAACGCGATCGCAACTTCCAAAATACTGTGGGCATTGTCGGTGTAGGATTAGCTACAGGTTCTCTTGTTATGAGTTTAAAGGAAGAGCTAAAGCCCACCTTCCGCAATGACCCTAGTTTTAATATCTTCATCCCACTGGTATACAGTATCATTGCCGGGGTGATAGCAAGCGCGTTGACTTGGCTTGTGATTCGTTTATGGTCGCGATCGCGCTAACTCAGCTGGTTAGAGTCGATGGGGTCGCTAACATTGAGGTGTCACCACCCCGCACTTTCCTAAGAACGGAACGTGACTGTTACCAATTATTCTGCTCAAGCGCGACTATTTTTTCTCCACTGCTATACAAAGGTATACAAGGCGTACTATAAAAATTGCTTGTTTGGTTGTCATAGCAATGACTCAATGCGGCTTTATTTTATGTAAATAGTATTTCAAGGGTTTTCGCAATTACCTTATGGCAAATTTTATACAGTAACAACAACTCCCTCTTTGCTAAGTAAAGAGGGAAGTGATCAAAATTTGTTAAACAGGCGATGCGGCTGGAACTACAAACAGGCGAGGCACAATTACAGAAGCAGGTTGTTCTAAAATAAAACGTACACAACGGGCAACATCATCAGCTTGTAGTGGCTGTGAGACTATTTCGTCGTAGCCTTGCTTACCACTTTCACGCCAAGAATCATAAAGATTTGTTGCGACTGCGCCAGGTTCTATAGTCGCAATCCCAACACCAGAACCAGCTAATTCCATCCGTAAGGAATCTGTAAAAGCTTCCACAGCATGTTTAGTACCATCATAAACACCGATCATCGGTGTAGTTTTTAATCCCGATATACTCGACATATTGATGATAAAGCCACTTTTTTGCTTTTTAAAATAAGGCAAGACTGTGTAACACATTCTCACCACAGCCTCATAATTGACGCGGATCATGTTGCACAACGCTTCGATGTCGGCTTCTTCAATTGACATCATGTGCATCACACCTGCATTGTTAATGATGACATCCAAAGACCCAAACTCTGACAGTGCAGTATCAAGAAGACGTTGTGGTAAAGCAGGCTCAGTAATTTCACTTGGAACAATGGTGGCATTTTTAAGTTGATTTGCAAGTTCAGACAGTTTTTGTTGCGATCGCCCTGTTAAAACCAGCTTCATTCCAGCTTCATCTAAATTATGAGCTATGGCTGTACCGATACCACTGCTAGCCCCAGTCACGATCGCAACTTTATCTTTGAGATCCATAATTTTTATAAAAATTGAGAGTATTTGCCGTTATTCAGAATATAGGCAGTCACTCTAACTAGAGGTAAAGAATAGATTAAGAATATACATAAAATAATTTTTATACGTTTAATTTTTAACTATCTTGAGAATTTTGGTTAATACCATTTCACTTTTTTAATGATACAAACACATGGGTAGGGACATACAGTCATACACCTCTACGTTTTTGTGAAACGGTATAAGCTGACTATGATACGTCTCTACATACTTCATGTAGTAAACATTGCATAAAATATTTCAAGTATTTTCACAATATTAATTTGAGTTGCAAAATCTGTTTATTGTTCAGTAAATACTGAAATATAAAAGTATAATACTCCATCACAAAAAACCTTTTGTTACTGTGCATATACGTATTTGCACGCTTTACCTAACTACATAAATCAAAAGCCAATAACTATGAAAAATAAAAAAACAGTCCCTAAACAAAGTGGATTTAGGGGATTTTTTGCATTTAAGGCTCGAATTTTCTTTTTGGTATTCGTTTTTATCATTAGTTTTTCTGGCATTCTGCTATCTAATTGGTTGATGGCAGGTCAGCCAAGCCTAGCCAAAATTAGTCTTTTACAAGCTGCATCCACTCAACCACTTGGCTATTATGACTACTTCGGTAAACTCCTGAGTCCTGAAGATGCAGCAAAGTTGGTACAAGAAAAAGAACTTGATCCGAGTGATCCAATTTCCTATCAAAAAATAGGAGCAGTCGAAATTACGCAAGAATTAATTGACAAAGGCGAGGATATATTTTTTAACCGGAAAATAGGTGATAATTTCGGTTTGCAAGATGTGTTTGGTTTTAGACAAGGCTTATTTCGCATCTTGCCAGAATTAACTACAGCGATCGCACAATTACGTGGACAGTCAACCAACAACTTACAAATTACCCTGCAAAAAGAAATAACACTGGGTAGTCGGACTTTTCCCAAAGGAACTGTGCTTAACACAGGTTTTAAAGTGGAAAGAGGAACGTTTTTCCCTTTGGGAATCAAAGAAAACGGCGATATTACCTGTGCAGTCTGTCACGCTGTTGTTTCTGATCAAGGTAAACGCCTAGCAGGGATACCCAATGGTGAACTTGCTATTCCCTTTTTGATTGCTTTAGCACCAAATTCTGCTGCTGGGTTTGCCAGGTTAAACTTTAATCCCCTAGATCCACAATACCAAGGTAAAGGCAAGACAATTATTGATAGCGAAGGTAAATTGATCAAATTGCCTGATTCTGATAAATTTGAGCAAGCCTTTGATGATGCTGTGTTAGATGTGCCTTTTGGTCACTTCGAGAGTTCACCGGATGGCATTGATAATACTACTCAAATTCCCAGTATCTTTACTTTTCAGACACATCCTTATTCTTCTGATGGTCAGTTTGCTGTTGGGCCGTTTGCTGGACTTAGTGCTTTCAACAATGGTGTGCATTCTTCAGAAGTGAATCTGTTAGCAGCTGCACAACTAAGTCAAAAAACCCTTGGTATAGACTCAGAAGTCTACATTGGTGCATTTCTCCAAAATGCTGCCGATCCACGTTTGCGTTTACCACTGGGAAAACCAGTTAAACCTTCGGAGTGGCTACGTCAGGTTGCACCAGATCTTACCCAAGCGGAATTAGAAGATCAAATTCCTGCACCTGGAACAGGTACTTACCCAGATTTGAACCCTAGTTTATTTACATATAATGGTTTGGTTTTTAGCCCCAACACTGACAAGCCAGATGATATCGCTAGTGGTAAGTTCTTATTTGCTAACAATGCCATGTCAGTATTCCAAAATAACTTACTACCACCTGCTAACCGCACTCGCGAAAATTGGCAAGCACTCAGAAGCGATTCTGTCGTGCGGGGGGCAAAAATCTTTCAGGAAGCCGGATGTGCAACTTGCCATATTCCACCTTTCTTTACTGACAACAAAATTCATCCAGTCAGTGAAATTGGTACTAATCCAGAACGTGGTAAGTCTCGCCTCAAGCTCAATAATTTGTTAGTAGCACCAAAAATATACAGCTTCGATACACCTGTACCTGTACCTGTCGATGCTACAGTACTGGATGTACCAACAGACGGTATTTCTGTTAACTCTACAACTTTACCCACAGGTATATTGCCGGATGGAGGTTACAAAACTACTTCTTTAAGGGGTCTTTACTTGAGCGCACCATATTTGCATGATGGTGGTGCAGCAGTACGAGCAGGAAGTTTGCAAATTAACTCAGATGGTAGCTTTAGTATAGTTGACCCCTCTGGCTTGGGATTGACTGGAACTCTCAGTCAAAGCATTCCCGCCGATCCTGCTAGTAGCTTACGCGCCTTGCTAGATGAGGAACTTCGCACCCAAGTTATAGCAACAAACAAAGCTAATCCTGCTTTGGTAAGGAGTAATCTTGATGGTACTGGTCATGAATTCTATGTGACTCGCAACAAGCAAACTGACTTAATTAACTTCTTGTTAGCACTGGATGATGATCCTAGTCGATTTTAAATTGATCTAAACCAATTTCAATGGATTTTTTTACCAGACGTGACAAACAGCATGTCTGGTAAATCGCCGGAAATTTGTTTCCCTGTTCTTAACTAAGTAAGTTGGCGGGAATAAACCTAAGCATGTTACGAAAAGTAAACAAGCCTAAAACCCTTACTAATGACCAATAAAATAGACGCGCCTTCTTCGGCTTTTCGTAGAGTATAACAAATGACGACCTCAACGAGTTAGCTTTATTTGTGCCGATTTACTTAACTGCTAACCAATGAACCAGAATCTTGATTCAAAAACAATGTTGCTTGAGAATATTTGCGAAGAATAGAAGCAGGACAATCTGTACTAATATTTTCTTGTAACATCTGTTGCACTATTTTAGCTTTGTGTGATCCTGGTGCAAGACAGAGAATTTTTTTGGCAGAACAAATCAAGGGAATCGTAACAGTAAAAGCATATTTTGGTACAGCTTCTAAATTCGGAAAATGGCCTTGCTTAACTTGCTGTTTGTGATTCGCTTGATCTAATTTCACTAATTTCACACTGTAAGCATCTTGGAAATTAGCCACAGATGGATCGTTGAAAGCGATGTGTCCGTTTTCTCCCACACCCAAACAACATAAATCGATTGGTTGTGCTTGCAATAATTTGCTGTAGCGATCGCATTCAACTAAAGGTTCTAAAGCATCACCTTCGATATAGTGAAATTCTTTCAGGTTGACTCGTTTGTGAAAATGTTCCCGTAGATAGCGTCGAAAACTAGCAAGATGACCAGCAGAAATTCCTAAGTATTCATCCAAATGGAAACAAGTAACCTGCGACCAATCTATACCACCCAATGCTATCAATGTATCAAGAAATCTTATCTGAGAATTACCTGTAGCTAGCAATACAGCAGCATGACCATTTTTTTGTAAAACTTCCTGTAAATAATCACGTGCAATTTCTGCTACATTCTCGCCTAATTCAGCTTCACAGTTATAAATTTGCACATTCAGGTCATCAACACGAAAAATTTTTTTGGTGAACGGCATTGAATTATCAAAAATATAGTTTATTGTTTATAGATTCTTGATTACTTTTGAATTTTAATTGAAGATTCTTAGCTGAACTAAATTCTGAGCAAGGAAAGCTAACAGGACTTACTACTAAATTAAATGGTAAACAGATAAAAAGAACAGCTCTAATCGCTACAATAAAGATTTGCAGTATTCTGCATCGACATTATGAGACTTCCTATCGTAGCTATTATTGGTCGCCCAAATGTGGGCAAATCGACTTTTGTCAATCGTTTGGCGGGAGAGCAATCTGCTATTGTTTATGATCAACCAGGAGTAACACGCGATCGCACATACTTGAGTGCTTTTTGGCGCGATCGCGAATTTATGGTTGTCGATACTGGTGGTTTAGTCTTTAATGATGACACCGAATTTTTGCCATTAATTCGCCAACAGGCTATGGCTGCACTTGCAGAAGCCAGTGCGGCTATTTTTGTAGTTGATGGTCTGACCGGACCGACAGCAGCTGACGAAGAAATCGCTACATGGTTACGACAACAACCCGTACCTGTGCTGTTGGCTGTAAATAAATGCGAATCTCCAGAACAAGGTTTAATCCAAGCTGCTGAATTTTGGAATTTAGGATTAGGTGAACCTTTCGCCGTCTCTGCTATTCATGGTAGCGGTACGGGAGATTTACTAGACGAACTAGTAAATTATTTACAACCAGTCCAAGATATTCCAGATATTGATGAAATCAAAATCGCAATTATTGGACGTCCAAATGTTGGGAAATC
Organism: Pelatocladus sp.; assembly: GCF_059505505.1. Lineage (NCBI taxonomy): Bacteria > Bacillati > Cyanobacteriota > Cyanophyceae > Nostocales > Hapalosiphonaceae > Pelatocladus > Pelatocladus sp. Next base: position 6,588 of record NZ_JCACKS010000211.1, read on the forward strand.
AAGCTTACTTAATGCTTTTGTTGGTGAAAAGAGAGCAATTGTTAGCCCAATTTCCGGTACTACCCGTGATGCAATTGATACTAAAATCGAACGTGATGGCAAAACCTATGTTTTAATCGACACCGCAGGAATTCGCAAAAAGAAAAACGTAGAATACGGCCCGGAATTTTTTAGTATTAATCGTGCTTTTAAAGCGATTCGTCGTGCAGATGTAGTTTTATTAGTAATTGATGCTATTGATGGTGTTACAGAACAAGACCAAAAGTTAGCGGGACGGGTAATTGAAGAAGGCCGGGCCTGCGTTGTTGTGGTTAATAAGTGGGACGCGGTAGACAAAGACTCTTATACCATTTACGATTACGAAAAACATTTGCAAGAAAGGCTACATTTTACTGAGTGGTTAGAAACTATCTTTGTCAGCGCTTTGACTGGACAAAGAGTAGAGAAGATTTTGGAATTGGTAAATCAAGCAGCCGATGAACACAAGCGCCGCGTCACCACTTCGGTGATTAACGAAGTTCTAGAGGAAGCAGTTCGCTGGCATTCACCATCAGTCAGCCGCAGTGGCAAACAAGGTAAAATTTATTACGGTACGCAAGTTAGCTCTCAGCCACCTACAATAGCATTGTTTGTCAATGATGCTAAACGTTTTAACGATAACTACCGCCGCTATATCGAACGACAATTCCGGCAGCAATTAGGATTTAAGGGTACTCCGATCCGATTGTTCTGGCGGAGTAAAAAAGCTCGAGATATGGAAAGTGTTAGTAATAATAGAGCAGCCCGCGTCTAGAATTTTGGATTTTGGATGCGTGGATTTTAGATTGGGGAAACCTGTCTAAAATCATAAATCTGGGAACTTACAAATAGTTCAATCATCCAAAATCTATAGACGCTTCTGCGGCTACCTTTGGTAGGCACTCCGTGTCTACCCGCAGGGTAATCTAAAATCTAAAATTGAAACATGGATTTACTGCGATCGCTACCAATCGGTCTTTATCTAGAACAACCGCAAACTTGGTTACATAAGCTTGACCCACGTGTCAAGTTTATCTGGTTGATGAGTTTTCTTACAACCTACATTTTTGCTAACAACTTGTGGCGAATATTACTGGTAGTATTGTTGATTATTGCTACCTTAATTGCCAGAATACCCAAGCGAGTTTGGCAGCAGCAGATGGGTTGGTTATTAATGCTATGCTTTTTTGTGTTAGTGATTGCTGCTATTAGCCCTGATGGTTTGGGTATAAGATATCAACCACGCCTACCAGCTAACGATATCATCTTAACTGAGCAACCAAATCCTACTACTTCTGCAACTCTAACTACAACTCCAACTACAACTCCAACCAATAAAAATTTAGCCACTCAGAAGCAACAAAAATATAATTACGTACTATTTGAAAAAGGCGCAATCAAAGTAACTCGTCGTTCTTTAGATTTAGCAATTAGCCTAAGTACAATATTATTTACTGTTATTTATAGTACTAATTTATATCTACTAACAACCGCACCAGAAGAAATCACAGCCGCTCTCGAAAGCTTAATGCAACCGCTACAAAGGTTTAATATACCTGTAACTGAAATCACATTAATGTTAACTTTGTCGTTACGGTTTATACCTTTGGTTTTAGAAGAAGTACAGAATTTAGTTCGCTCTGTCATGACAAGAGCAATAAACTGGAAAAAATTGGGATTGAAAGGAGCAATCAAAGTTTGGATGCTAATAGCAGAGAGACTTTTGGAAAATCTACTACTAAGAGCAGAACAAATGGCAAATGCAATGATGGTAAGAGGCTTTACGAGTCCTAATGAACATCGAGTTCAATGGCACGATCTACGCCTCAAAAGACTTGACTGGCTAGCTATTGCAGCTTTAATTATCTTTTGGGGAGTGCGGTTGGCGATCGGTACTGAGATTTAATGGAGTCGCCAGACAAGGGGGACAAGAGAGATAATTAATACTTAATGACAAATGACAAATGACAAATGACAAATGACAAATGACAAATGACCAATAACTAATTTATTGCTTAGGAATGACTTGAAAATTCAGCAAAAAAGGCAAAATAACGAGACAGATAGGCTGTTGTGCTGGATTCTCTTACCTTATGAAAATTAATTGGGTTCACTTTTACGTGGAAGATGCCAAAGCTTGGCGTGATTGGTTTGTCAGTCATCTTGGTTTTCAAACCGTTGAAAGTTCGACACTCTTAACCCCTTTTATACATATAGACAACGGGAGTAATTTTCACACCTGTACAGAAGCAGTAAAAAGTGGTTCTGTTTGCTTTTTGTTATCTTCACCACTATTACCTATCAGTCCAGTGGCAGATTTTCTCCATCAACATCCCCCCGGTGTAGCAGATATTGCTTTTACTGTTGAGGATGTAGAAGCAGCGATCGCTCGCGCTCAACCATACGGTACTAAAGTTTTACAACCCATCCAACATCATCAACAAGGAGATAAATACATTAAATGGAGCAAAATAGCTGCTTGGGGTTCTGTGTCACATACATTGATCGAAAGAGGTTGTTTAACTAACGCAGTTTCGGAAAACGCAGATCATAATGAAACATTAGTTTCCGGGTCCTTTTCAATCGCCGCCATAGATCATATTGTCCTCAATGTCGCAATGGGTGATCTAGAGCGTGCAGTAACGTGGTACGAAAAAATTCTTGATTTTCAACCCCAGCAGACATTTAGAATTCAAACGGATCGCTCGTCTTTATCTAGCCAAGTTATGGTTTCTCGCTGTGGCAATGTACAATTGCCCATTAACGAACCAACTTCAGCTAATTCCCAAATTCAAGAATTTCTAAATGTCAATCAAGGCTCCGGAATTCAACATATTGCTTTACGCACTGACAATATTGTCAGTGCGATCGCTCAATTTCGTGCTTGTGGTTTATCTTTGCTCCCAGTTCCCCAAACTTATTACTCGCAACTCAAAGAACGTCGAGAACTTCCCCTGACTGCTGAGGAATTAAAAGCGATCGCTCAACAAGAAATTTTGGTGGACTGGAACCCACAGACTCCCCATGCTTTATTGCTACAAATTTTCACTCAGCCTATCTTTGAACAGCCAACTTTTTTCTTTGAATTGATAGAACGTCGTCGCCAAGCTCAAGGTTTCGGTGAAGGCAATTTTCAAGCTTTATTTGAAGCCATAGAACGAGAACAAATGAAACGGGGTGCTTGTTAGGGAGTATGAGAACAGACAGATGGCGATTAGAATCAAAGCCATACGCGAGGAATTTGAAGCAGCTTGTGCTGATGGCTGTGTCTACGGACATCTCAGAGGTAAGCGTGGTCTTTATGTCTATGCAGAGTTAGGAGCAGAAAAAGAACACATTTCATCACCAAATGACGAGCCAATGACAGAATACAGAATTTTTGTCAGTAGTTGATCGCAAATCTACATCTGATTAGTAATCCAAAACTCATTCATCAAATATTTAAAACCCAAACATCGCTAAATCTGGGCTAATGTAAAGATAAATTTAAGTATTATTTTTTTAACAAAATGTTAAGACTTATAACAGACTTTGACGGCCCAATTATGGATGTTTCAGAACGATACTACCGTGTGTATCAGTTCTGCTTACAGAAAATCAGCCGTCCATCTCAACAAGTGCAAGAACTTTCAAAAGCAGAATTTTGGCAAATGAAGCGATCGCGCATTAGCGAAACCCAAATCGCTATGTCTTCTGGTTTAGATGAGTTACAAGCACAAGAGTTTTCCAAACTACGGCGAAATACAGTACATACAGAACCTTATTTCCAGTATGATCGCCTAGCGGTTGGTGCTGTGGATACGTTGTTAAAACTTCAAGAAGCTGGTGTTGATTTAGCGGTTATGACTATGCGTCGAGTCAGAGAGCTAGATTACGCTTTCAAACAGTATGATTTAAGTAAATTTTTTCCACAGAATCGCTGCTATTGTCTGAGTAATGACTATGTAAAAACCCGTGACATTGATGATAAACCCTTGTTGATGGCACGAGCATTGAAAGAATTACCAGGCGCTACAGATACATGGATGGTAGGAGATACAGAAGCTGATATCACTGCTGCTAAAAGGCATGATATAAAAGCAATTGCTGTAGAGAGTGGTATCCGCGATCGCGCACAACTAGAATTTTATCAGCCAGATTTTATTGTTAAGAATTTTAGTGTAGCTGTTGATTTAGTTTTAGAACAAGCTTTACAACCAATTGGAACTAGATAATTGGTAATTCGTTGGGTAAAGGTTAAAGGAGTTTTGTGATCACCCTTTTTCCTTTTCCCTTTTTCAGGTTATTTACTTAAGAAAACTACTAATCAACCACAATAAAACAAAAGTTACCACCGTAGAGAACTGATTTGGTGTCAGACTAACAAACTGCTGTATTTGTGGCAATACCAAATTAGCAACTATTCCTCCAGCAATTAAACCAGTAATTAGACCAACTAGAATAAATAAAACTGCTCGACCAAATTTACCTTCTTTGCGATTGATGAAGTAAATACTAATACCTACACCAACTACTAACGCCATCTGTAAAACTTGATCGCCCCCACCTGGATAAAACACACTTATAGCACTTAAACCCAGATACCAAGCACCTGGTAAAATCATATCTGCTGGTGTTGGTTTATCCAAAAAATTTTGCAGCCATACAGGCGACTTTTCACGAGGTGCGGGAGTTTCTTTTGGAGGTGCTTGGACAAGGCGTTCTGGAAATCGGATACGTTCTGGTACTTTAATTTTTCCTTCTTGGCGCATCCGCAAGCGATCCATCAAAATCGCATCGTAAGCTGTTTCTATGACTTCTAGACGCTTGCTGTCGCCGCTATGTTGCTGCAAGAGGCGATTACGAACATCTTGAATTTCATCGAAGCTAGCTTCTTCAGACACCCCAAGTTTTTCGTAGGGACTTTGCTCGCTCATGGTGAGTTTATAACTTTAGCCTTACTCGGCAGCAATCTTTGATTTACAAAAAAAATAAATTGAGATTTTGTGTCGGTCGAAACCAATGTTTCAGTCGATTTATTATGTATCATACCTGAATCGTAGCATCTGTAAGCAGAATCGACCTGGTACTTTTAACTATAGACACTTTAACATATTGTTATAACTCCGTGTATCCCCTAATGTCGTTCATAAATTCTAGCTCTACTCTAGAATTTGAGTTAAAAATACCTACAAGCCTTTCTTTCATGAAAAAAATAGCTTTTCCATTTCCAATTTGGTTGTTGACTGTACCTTGATTAAGTTTTAATTAGGAAGCCTTACATTCCCTTTTACCATAAAGCCGCATATCGATTTAAAATTAATAGCGTTGAAATTACTAAGTAATAAAGATATAAAAGTATCTTAGTTTACTTAGGTTTGCGGCTAACGTAAGAGCATCTACTTATTACAAACAAGGTTAACAACTATTAGCCTAAAACAGTTCAGGGTGGCATGATCATAAAATTCGCACTCTAGTAGTCGAAAATCCTGATTAAACTAATTATCTGGATCATTCAGGAAATTTGTGCCTTAACCTTGTAGATTTTATTTTGTCCTTAGCAGGAAATGCGTTTTTTACGCAGCCTGTATGTTTATCCTAATAAATTTTTGTGCAAAGTGATGGTCATGGCTCCCGCCAAGATTCTTGTAGTTGATGACGACCCTGCGGTACGGAATTTAATCCAACGCTTTTTGATGAAGCAGAACTATCAGGTGGAGGCTGCTGAAGATGGTAAGACTGCTCTAGCTCTATTTGAGCAATTTAATCCAGATTTGGTAATTTTGGATGTTAATTTACCAGACGTGATCGGCTTCAACCTCTGTCAAGAAATGCAAAGCCGCAATGGCGTTTTTGTTCTGATGTTAACCAGCCGTGCAGATGAAGCTGACAAGATTCGCGGCTTTTCTAAAGGTGCTGATGACTATCTCACCAAACCATTTGGTCTGGGAGAACTTGAAGTCAGAGTCGCAGCTATTTTGCGGCGTCAACGGGTTGTAACCACAGCAGAACAAAAACGTCTGATATTTGAAAAGTTGATGATCGATCCGGTGCGGCGAGAGGTAACACTCAATCATGAACCAGTACCTCTAACCGCCTTGGAGTTTGACTTGCTGCATTTTTTGGCTAGTCATCCAGGTCGAGTTTGGCGAAGAGCTGAACTAATCCAGGAAGTTTGGGATTATGAATACGTCGGCGACCAACGGGTTGTAGATGTACACATAGGTCAAATTCGCAAGAAAATAGAAGTTGATGCTAGCCAGCCAGCATTAATTCAGACTGTACGTGGTGTTGGCTACAAATTTGAATGTCCTCCTCAATCTCAGCAGCCAGATAAACCACAGTAGTCAATGGTCAATCAATTTTGGATTTTAGATTTGCGATTTTGGATTGACCTCAATTCCATTTTCCAAAATCCAAAATCCAAGATTGCTAGTTAATAGTTAATAGTTGATAGTTAATATTTAATATTTAATATTTAATATTTATTTAGTTGCTGTAAGCGTACTCTGCGAAAAGCAATACAGATTACGTCCAAACGCAGCATCTTCCATTAGAGAGATTTTGAGCGGCTTGTGCCGCTCGATCATTTAATTTCGGTAGATAGCTACATCTAAGTACAGTTGACGGCCGCTTCATGTTCACAAAAATTTGGCTACTTAGGATAGTAGATGTTGAATTGGATACTAAATAGCATAGTCTACTTAATTACACTGCTAATTGAAACACCCATGACCAAGATGTCTACTAAATTAGCTTTTAGGCATAATTTAGTACACAGTATTAATATCTAGCAGTGATGAAACAAGGTTTCTAAGTATACACGAGCAGCTCGGCGATCGCTATCTCCATTTTGGAGTAAAAACAATGATAGCGCCGCCGTTAAGACCCGGTTTTGATCCCAATCAGGATGCTTTTCTAAGTAGATTTTGAGAGATTCGTGTAGTGTTTCAGGAATTTCTGTAAAAATGCTAACAGTTGTATTCATGAGGTTTTTCTCCTTGGCGGTGTCCATTGACTAGGAAATATTGCTTTGAGTTATAGCCACAGGATGAGAGTGTGTAGGCTCTTTCTTTGCCTGCCAATAATTCTGTAGTAAGGTCAATCTCTTGGATTTTAGATTTGCGATTTTAGATTTCACATCAGAGCAGACTAAAAAGGTAAGCCGCATCATTTTGCGCCAAAAGGGGGTGGGGTTGTCAATGCTGCGAAATATTACGAATCAGTTCATGAAAAATACATACTTACGAAAATATAGGGCTTTTAAGCTTTTTTTGTAATATTTATTAACTTAAACTCAGTCTTAAATATCTCTGACAGTTATGAACAAACAATCCCCACCTCAAGGGTCAAAAGCTGATACCGTCGTAAACTATCTGTGGAAAACTAGGAAATAGCCTGTGGAAACTCTGTGGAATCAGTGAGGAAAATTTGCGAGAATAATAAGAATTACAAAAATATTAGATTAACTTATTTCATTGATTAGTTTTTGGTAATTGTTCACCAGCACAATTAAGGTGTAAGGATTTTTACTACCCTTACACCCTACAAGTTCAAAATTCAAAATTTATTTTTAATTAAACCAAGTGTTCATAACCGTATAAATACAGAAAAATTAGCGCCGACGTTCCTGTAACTTGCGATACACCGATTTCAAATCAACTTGATGGTGAGCAAGAGCGACAAGCGTATGGTATAACAAATCTGCAACCTCTGATGCGATCGCATCGTGATCATCATCCTTAAACGCCATGACGACCTCTGCACTTTCCTCACCAATTTTTTTTAAAATCTTGTTATCACCACCAGACAATAGTTTACAAGTGTATGAACTTTCCTGGGGCTGATCACGGCGATCGCAAATTACAGCAAATACTTGTGATAAAGTATCAGCAGGTGGTGGAGTGATATTTCCTTCTACCTGATGAAAACAACTGCGCTCACCAGTATGACAGGCTATATCTCCTACCTGCTCAACTCCAATGAGTAATGCATCACTATCACAGTCGTAACGAAGACTTTGCACTTTCTGAATGTGGCCAGAAGTCTCTCCCTTATGCCATAACTCCTCACGGGAACGACTCCAAAACCAAGTTTCTCTTGTTTCTAAAGTTTTCTGTAGGGACTCCCGATTCATCCATCCCATCATCAAAACAGTACCATCTAGATAATTTTGGACAATAGCCGGGACAAGACCGCGATCATCGTAGCGAATTTGATCAACAGGGATGACTTGACGTTGAGAATTGCTCGCAGAAAAAAACATACCAGGTGCTTCAAAAAAAGCGAGAATGATTTATGGTTTACGATACCATTCTAAAGAGGACAACTGGCACTTTTTGTCTGAAAATTTTTTCTATCCAGACTTAAATAACATAACTTTTATGCATAGCAGACTGCATCTTAACAGCACTTAAAGCGACTTGATGAGCCTTTGTAGTTTCACCATACCAATGAATTGCCGAATTATAAGCTGCCCGGTAAACATCTTGGTGTGCCTCGGATAAGCGGGTGCGAATCTCTACAGGCAAGTCTTGATTGGACTTGTATAACATATTGTTATTTTCCTGGTTCAGGTAATTTTATACGATAGAAGTTCTGAGAATACTTCACCCCTATCCCAAGATAGAGCTTTAATTATCCCACTGTTGAGGAGAGAACCTTGGTAAATACAACAATTAAAACCACAAAATCACAGGAAATATTCGCAGCTGCCCAAAACTTGATGCCAGGAGGGGTAAATTCCCCTGTTCGCGCCTTCAAATCTGTGGGAGGACAACCGATTGTATTTGACCACGTTAAAGGCGCATACATTTGGGATGTCGATGGCAATCAATACATCGATTATGTTGGCACTTGGGGCCCAGCTATTTGTGGTCATGCTCACCCAGAAGTAATTGCAGCATTGCATGAAGCTTTGGAAAAAGGCACTAGTTTTGGTGCGCCTTGCGTGCTAGAAAACGTCTTGGCAGAAATGGTGATCGATGCTGTTCCTAGCATTGAAATGGTAAGATTTGTTAACTCTGGCACCGAAGCTTGTATGGCAGTGTTGCGATTAATGCGGGCTTTCACTGGACGTGAAAAAATCATCAAGTTTGAAGGCTGCTACCACGGCCATGCTGATATGTTCCTGGTGAAAGCAGGTTCCGGTGTAGCTACTCTGGGTTTACCAGATTCCCCAGGTGTTCCCAAATCGGTTACTAGTAGTACCCTAACTGCACCTTTCAATGATTTGGAAGCTGTGAAAGCTCTATTTGAAGAAAACCGCGACCAAATTGCTGGAGTAATTTTGGAACCAGTAGTAGGTAATGCTGGGTTTATTCCTCCCGATACTGGATTCTTAGAAGGGTTACGGGAACTTACCCAGGAACACGGGGCTTTATTGGTATTTGACGAGGTAATGACAGGCTTCCGCATCGCCTACGGTGGCGCTCAAGAGAAGTTTGGTATTACCCCCGATCTCACAACCTTGGGCAAAGTTATCGGTGGTGGTTTACCTGTCGGAGCCTATGGTGGTCGTCAGGATATCATGTCAATGGTTGCCCCTGCTGGCCCAATGTATCAAGCCGGAACTCTTTCTGGTAATCCCCTAGCCATGACTGCGGGTATTAAGACCCTAGAATTACTACAAAAAGCTGGTACTTACGAGTACTTAGAGCAGATGACCAAGAAACTCGCAAATGGCTTGTTGCAAATTGCCCAAGAAACTGGTCATCCAGCTTGTAGCGATTCCATCAGTGCTATGTTTGGTCTGTTCTTTACTGCTGGTCCTGTTCATAACTACGAAGATGCCAAAAAATCAGATTTGGCTAAATTTGCTCGCTTCCATCGTGGGATGTTAGAACATGGTATTTACTTGGCACCATCACAATTTGAAGCTGGCTTCACTTCTTTTGCTCACACAGAAGAAGATATCGACAGAACGCTAGAAGCAGCTAAAGATGTAATGTCTCAACTTTGACTTTTCTCTGACTGAAGTAACAAAGATTTGAAGTAAATACTAGTAGTCCGCCACACCAACTTTGAGAGGTTTGTAGTGAGGACTTTAGTCCTTTATGAACGCTTAAGCGTACCCTACCCTACAGGAACGCCTTACGGCGTACGGGAAGCCGCTAACGCGTCTACACTACAAACCCAGCAAAGTTGACGGCTAGACCTGTAAAACTGCAAAATGAACCAGCGCGTCTATATTAAAACATAGGGGGAAACTGGCAGTGGAGAACCCAGAAATACCATCTGTGCGGAAAATCGTAGCAAGTCAGATTGTGGCAGTGACGGTGTACTCTGACAAAGCTTTGGTAACAAGAAAAGGTATAGTCTCCTTAACAGGACAAGAAAAAGAATTGGTAATTACTCCACTGCCGGAGATTGTTGAAACAGAGTCTGTTAGGGTTAGTGGTAAGGGAAAGGTAGCAGTACGCTTACTGGAAGTGAAATGCGATCGCATGTTTTCTACTGAACCTGTAGCAGCAAAAGTTGCTCACTTGACTCAGCAAATTCAACAATTAGAAGCAGAATGGCAACATCTACAAGCACAAATTGATGCTTTGGCGTTACAATCTAGCTTTCTTCAAGGTTTGCGCGAGAAAACAGAAGAACAATTTTCCATTAGTCTGGCGCGGAAAAATCTCAATCTGAGCGAGACATTAGATTTTCTGAACTTTATAGGAAGTCAGTATGGTGAGTATGCGATCGCCACAACCGAATGCAAAACTCGTCAGAAAGAATTAGACAAGCAATTACAAGCACTCCGCCAGCAGTTGCAAACTATTCAAACACCCCATCCCAAAGAAAGTTTAAGCTTGAGTGTAGGTATAGAACCTGCGGGTGCAGGCGAATTTGAACTCGAAGTATCTTACCTAGTGAGTCGTGCGAGTTGGACTCCTTTGTATGATCTACGGGTAAGCAGTAACAGCAATGTTGTCAATCTCGGTTATCTTGCAGAAGTAACACAAAGCACGGGTGAAGATTGGCTGGGTGTAGATCTTACCCTTTCTACCGCTAAACCAGGACTAGGTACACTCCCACCTAAACTAAAACCTTGGTATATTGACGCACCTCGTCTTATGCCACAAAGTTACGTAATGACAGCAGCACCAATGCGTGCTAGGAGTCAGATAGGTGCTGGGGAAGCCGATACAGCAATGCCAACTCCAGCACCAGGAAGCGCAGAAGTACAAGCAGACATAGCAGCTGAAACTGTGGTAGCAGAAGTATCTAGGGAAGGTAGTGTAGTTACTTTTAAACTGAGTAGTAGCGGAAATATACCTAGTGATGGCACACCCCATAAAACGACAATCTTTAATGATGATTTTCCATGTAGTTTTAATTACATCGCAATGCCGCGCTTGGTGAGTTTCGCTTATCTGCAAGCAAAGGTAAAAAATAACTCGGAAGGTGCGACTTTGTTAGCAGGTAAAGCAAATATTTATCGTGACAATATTTTTGTGGGTAGCACTCAGCTAGAAAATATTGCGCCAGGACAAGAGTTTAAAGTTAATTTAGGTATTGACGAAGGTTTGAAAATTGAGCGTGAGTTAGTTGAACGGCAAGTTGAGAAAAAATTAATTGGTAGTAACCGCAGAATTAGTTATGCATATCGGTTAATAATTACCAATTTGCTCAATCAACCAGCGAATTTAAAATTAACTGAACAATTACCAGTCAGCCGTAATGAACAAATAAAAGTCCGTCTGAATCGCACTAATCCCCAAATTCAATTAGGTGAAATGGGGATGTTGGAATGGGATTTGATGATTTCTGCTCAGAGAAAACAGGAGATATATTATCAGTTTATGGTTGAGCATCCGCCCCAGTTAACGGTGGTGGGGCTGGATGTATAATGAAAGTTAAAGAGATTATTCTGCCTATGTTCCAGATTTACCTGGGTGTGTAGCAACAGGTTTAACTCTTGAAGAAGTAGAGGAACAGATGAGAGAAGCTATAACTTTTCATTTGGAAAGCTTACGCGAAGACGGTTTACCAATACCTGAACCGACAACTCTGTGCGAATATGTTGAGGCTTAAACAGCGATCGCCCGACCAAAGTACTGGAAACCTTTTGGTTTGCTAGCACCAATCTACTGGCTATGCACAGGTAAAGATGCTCCTCGGATGCGACAGATTTAATGCAGCTAGAAAAGGAGATTATCAAGTTTAACCCTGTTCTTTGTTCCCTATTCCCAACTATAGTTTCTTTTTTGGTATTCCCTTGATCATTTAGTTTTTTCCTTCTTTGGCGAAATGGGTAAATTCAAACTGGGTAAAGGTGTACTCTCACTCTGATTTGGCGTTTCTTGCCATTCTGATAATTCTCGATTAACTGCATTCCCAAAATCTTTAGATACCAGTAGCACATCTACATTACCGTCTGGTTTCGGATTTAGATCAGTTTGAGCATATAAAAAACGATTATTAAAGTCAGATTTACCTAAAAGCAACTGATGATTTTGCTGATTTTTGAGTTTAATATCAATAGTTGCTTGGGGTGCAGTTAAACCGAATTCTCCTAATTGGTTAACAGAACTTGAAATCGTGCGTTCGCTTTCACCTTTGACTAATAAATCTGTTAAATAAGAAACGATAGCATCATTGGCTGGTACTTGTTGGGGAGATGTCATCCGCCATTTTGGACGATCAGAATTATTGTTGCGTTCCAAAATAATAGTGGCACTTTTTGTCTTGACTGCTAAAGACTGTACATCATCCGCCTGAAAAGAGAAAATTTGCTGGTTTTTGTTTTTGATTTCCTCTTGCTGAGTTTTCCAATAAAATTCATGAAAATAAACAAAACCACCCAAACCCAGCATTAACATAACCAAAATTAAAGTTGTTCGCTGTAATTTCATTTTTTAGTCATTGGTCATTTGTTAAGAAAAAGAGGTGTAAGGGAGTAAGGGAGTAAGGGTGTGAGGGTGTAAGAGGAAATAAGAGTTTTTTAAAAGACTCCGAAAAATTTTATCCCTACCCCAAAAAATCTTCCTACACCCCTACACCCTTGTTCCAAAACCTTAACACCAAGCGTATTGGTAACTATTTATCTACGCAACCACCACAAAAGAACTGCTACTGCAAACCCAATCAAAGGTAAAATTAACAGAGAAGATACAGCTAAAATATTTGCTTGTAAGCCTGTTAAATTAATGCGGCGGTTTTTTGCTTCTTTGGGGCGAATCGAAAGGGGTTGACGATCCTGCTGACTAGCCCAATTGACTGAGTTGAGAAATACGTCACCATTTAGCTGTTGTGTAAATGAATTATCTGTAGCAAAGTCTGAATCTCCTATAACTACCATGCGTGATTCAGTAACGGTTGAATTGCTAGGAGTAGGACTAGGAGAAACAGAAGGAGAAACAGAAGTACTGGGAGTGGGAGAGGGTTTAGTTTCTGCTTCTGGTGATATTGTTGGTGTAGGGCTAGGAGTAGCTTTAGTTGAAGCTGGTAGTTTCCGCGTTAAAGCTACACCTAACGTGAGAGGCCCTTTGAGATCTTTTCCTTCATTGAATTCTAAGTTTTCGTTGTTGAGATCGCTTTCTGCCCAAGTGTTAGGATAAGGCTTGGTGATGAGTAATTTTGTGGCTTCAACATCCGGTACTGGAGTAGTATTAACTGGTCGTGCTAAACGATAAAAAGAAATACCGTTACCAAAATCTTTAGTAATCGGATGCTGACCATATTCTGTAACAATGGGAACAGCAGGCCCAAGGCTAACATTCCCAGAGACATCAATTGCCAAACGATTATCTAACTTCACACCCCATTGTGTCAGCAAACTATCAATTTTGGGGTCTGTACCTTGATCAATCATCAGGACTAAATTACCACCTTGATTGAGATAGTTTTGCAAAGCTTTGACTTCAGTATCAAATAATTCTCGCTTTGGGCCAGCCACCACCAAAACATTAGCATCACTAGGAACAGTAGATTGAGAAATCAAATTAAGTGGGGCAGTAGTATAATTTTTGTTGCTTAATGCTTGGGAAGCTTGGAAAATAGCACCTTCACCTGCTGAAAGTTGGTGTTCGCCGTGACCTTGAAGGAAGTAAACTTTAGTTGTGCTGGTACTGCTAATTTGTTGGAGACTATTAGTTAATTTAATTTCCGAAAGGCGATCGCTAACATTCACAACTTGCACTAATTGCTTTTTTTCACCAGATTCTAGATAAACTTCTCCAAAATCCTTCACGCCAAATTTCTCAGTCAACCCTGGTTTGGCCTGCGGATCAGCGTATTCAAATTTAAACTGAGAGTTTTGCTTTTGATAACTTTCCAATAATTCTCGATCTTGAGGATTTTGAGTGACATCAAATACCCAAACTTTGACTGGTTGTTTTAAATTTTGTACCAGTTCTTTTGATTCAGGGGCAAGAGTAAACAACTTAGTTTCTGTTAAATCTGCCCGAAATTCATAGCGACTAGCAAAGAAATTAATTAACCCTAAAATTGCTAACACTGCCAAACTTGCAACTAAAGCATTAGTACCAGCTTGAGTCGAACGGCGTCCCCACCAGTTATTCTCTTGGCTTTGCCATATTAACCATAAACCAATTACTATTACCCCAGAAATAATAAATGCTAGGGGGACTGTTCCCCAACGTTCTGAAATTACACCGATTGTTAAGCCAGCAGCAACTAAAAATAAACCTGGCCAAATCAAATATTTCCAAAGTTTTTTTGTAGAGATAGTTTTCATTCTATTAGTCCTTTGTCCCTTGTCATTTTTAAAAAGTAAAAAGTAAAAAGTAAAAAGTAAAAAGATAATCCCCATAAATAAATTGAGGGGAAATAACCACGGACATATTATTTCTCGTGCTATGCATCTCAAAATAAATGTTTTTATTTTGTTCCATAAACAAATTTAGGGGCTTGTGACCATTTTCTCTTTTCTTTCTTTTGCCTTTTGCCTTTTGACTTTTGCCTTGTTTGGTCATTTGTCATTTGTAAAAAGTAGTAACTATTAATTAATAACTAATAACCAATAATTCCAAGTAGGGTAAAAAAAGCAGATTTATCCGTGGGGTTAATCCAAAATCTAAAATCCAAAATTGTTTGACCAATAACCAATAACAAATGACAAATGACTAATAATTACTGTCGTTGAAAGCGGAGTGCATCAATTGATTGTGCAGTCAGAAATATACCTAAGATAATGTAACTACCAAACAAGATGATGCTGCTACTATCAAAAATCCCTTGAATCAGATTATTGTAGTGTTTGAGTAATGACAAATAACCCAAAGCTTCGCCAATGGGGCCATTGATAGTTTTAGCAATTAAATCTACAAACAGCAGTAATAAAATCACAGCAAAAGTGAGGACAGCAGCTAAAATCGTGCTGTCTGTTAAAGAAGAAATAAACATACCCAAGGATAAAATTGCTGCTGCGAGCAAAATTAATGCTACATGTCCCAACAGAGGAATTGTCGGAGGTATGGGTGGAGTTGATGCACTTAAAGCGATCGCTTCCAACGCCAACATCGGCAATATTAGGGTAATAAAAAATGTAACTACGCCTAATAATTTACCCATAGCTACAGCCCAGTTTGTTAATGGAGATGTTGCTAAAAGTTCTAATGTCCCGCGCTTGCGTTCTTCTGCATAAAGTCCCATCGAAAAAAGCGGCAGTATAAACAGTAACAGCCATCCCATGCGATCTAAAAATGCTCGCACAAATTCATAAGGTACATCTATCGGTGGTACTGGTACTCCATACTGTTGTCCTTGTAAATCTAAGGCCGTGACTGCTGCCAAAATACCATCTGGCCCCATCAAAATTAAGATAAAAAACAACCCAGCTAAAAACCAAAAAACGCCAGCGATCGCATAAGCTAATGGCGAGACAAAATAACTCTGTAATTCTCGGCGATAAATGGCAATAATATTACTCAGTACAACACCCATTAAGCTGCTTCCTCCTCATTGGCTGCTGAGTTTGTCTCTGGTTCGAGAGTCTTTTCTTCTGTAGTTAGTTGTAAGAATACATCTTCGAGTGTGGCACTGACACGCCGCATTTCATATAAATCAAATCCTGTACGCAGTAAAGCTGCGGCGATATCTTTACCTGGTTCTGTACCTGAGTGGGATATAACTCGCAGATAAGCACGATTGTCTTTGGGAGACAAACCATGCATTGTTGCTAAAGGAATTGATTCTATCTGACTCACACTGGGCAAATTTTGCAATACTTGTTTAGCTAAATTTGCTTCACCACCAATTTCTAATTCATAGCCAGCTCCACTTGTCAACTGGGTCATGAGTTGTTCTGGAGTGTTTGTTGCTACAACTTTTCCGCTTTTGATGATGGCAACACGACTACAGGTCATACTAACTTCTGGCAAAATATGGGTAGAAAGAATAATAGTATGGGTTCCAGCCAGGCTTTTAATTAAATTTCGCACCTCAATTATTTGTCGAGGATCGAGTCCGACGGTTGGTTCATCCAGAATTATAGCTGGTGGATCATGAACGATCGCTTGAGCAATACCAACACGTTGTCTATATCCTTTAGAGAGTTTGCGAATAATGACGTGACGTTTGTCTTGCAAGTTGCAACGTTCGATCGCGGCTGTAATTTTAGTTGTGCAATCGCCTGCTGACACTCCTTTGATCCGCGCCACAAAATACAAAAATCCTTCCACCGTCATTTCTGGATATAGCGGTGGTGTTTCTGGTAAATAACCGATTCTTTGGCGCACTAGCAAAGATTGTTCATGAACATCAAAGCCAGCTATTCTAGCTGTACCGCTTGTTGCGGGTAAATAGCCAGCTAAAATTCGCATTGTCGTAGTTTTACCAGCACCATTCGGTCCCAAAAACCCCAGAATTTCTCCTGGTTCGACATTAAAAGTTACATCGCTAATTGCTTGGGTCGAACCGTATGTTTTACTTAGATGATCGACTTCAATCATTGGTTTAGGCAAATTATGCATAAAGAAACCCGGTTTCTAGCTTATGGAAAACCGGGTTTTTACATTTTAAGTGATGAATACAAAAAAGGTGTGGGACCTACGGGCGTAACCTCATAAAGAAAAAGAAAATATTGGGTTTACTTATTCAATCTGCTTTAATATCTGCGGAATGTCGGTTCTAAAAGAGTCGAGTGTTCAATCTCACGCTGCCTTAGTCGCAATTGCCCTTAGCCCCTTGATTTACTTATTGGCGACTCCTGCAAAAGTACCAATTCGCGCCACTTTTAGCACTTCCTGCTCAACTCAAAGCTGAACATATAGCCATAAATAGTCGGGAGAAACTCTGGCGTTTACCTCGACTAGCTCCAACAACTCATCTAGCCTAGAAGGAGACAAACCTAGCTCCTGAGCGCGTTTGCGTAACTTTTCATCTCCTTTTACCTGAAAGAAAAGTTGCTGGATCTTTACACCATTAATTTGAGATAAAGCATCGTTAATTTTGGCTACGAGTTTGGTTTTGAAAAGGAACTCAAATGCATATTTGACTAATTTTTTGTACCACTGATCCTCTTCACCAGAGATATTCAATTTGGTTAGGTTAACACAGATTGTTTCATCAACAACGGTGGCATCAAGTTCTGCTAACCCGACAGCAGTAATCGAAACCCAGGGAGTGTAATGTTTTTTGCGACTTATAGGATTTAAAACAAAAGATTCTCTGAATTGACCGCGAGCTATGCCATTGACCAGAAAACCTCCTGGCTTGAGAAAGGCTTCAAGTTTAAGTCTGATACGCTGCAACTGTGTGTTTTTCTCATTTTCAGCTTCAAACTTGTCAAGTTCAGCATTAAGAGGTTCTAGTACGTAGGCGGCGGGAATACCAACCTCAAACACTTTCCGAGCCAGATCGACGTTAATGGGGAATTGATCGCTAGATAAATATTCATCAGGTATCTGGATTCCTATGGATTTCTTTATGACCTTGGAAACATTATTTTCAGGTTGCTCCGCCGCACAAACCACTTCAGTGCTTGTATCATGTTTGTTGATTGTTTCTGGTACATGTTGCTCAGAAGATTCAGGAGGAACTGACACATCTGCTCCTATGCCACCAGCTTGCTGAATGCAGTTTGCTAGTTCTTTGTGTATTGCTTTGTTCTCAATACCTATAGTATTATACTCGATTACAATTGAAGCACTAGCATAATTAATATGCACATGTGTTACCGCACCCAGAGACTTCACCAATCGCTGTAACTTATCGGCATAGTCGGGATCTATTCGCAGACTAGGAATCTTAATGCGAATCCGTCCAGTGATCGCATGAACAACTTGATAATCTATTCTCTCTGATTGAACTGTCATGATTACAAGCTCTTTTCCACTTTCGGATTAATCTGTTTTTAACTGACTGATTTGCTTTTGTACTCAAAAATTGACTCGGAGTTTAGTTGCTTGTGTAAAAAGATTTTTGCCGCCTATACATGACATTATAATTATTCGGCTTAACTGGTATTAAACCGAATTCTGCTTGACTAAGCTTACAGGACTAACAATAGAAGTGCCGGAGTGATGCCGGCAACCATACCACTAATTACAATCATTAGCCCGTCTTTTTCAATCAAGCCAAGACAGATCATAACGATGATGATCGCCGGCAGCATATTACCAAAAGGAATTGGCAGGGCAATGATGAAGCTGAGAAATAACAAAATCACGCCGACACACCGTTCAGCTTCAGGGCTGGTGAAGAACGGCCAACGGGGTTCAAAAAAGCATTCCAGCTTTTCTAGAAAAGGGATGGCCCCGCAAATAACCTGCTCACAGTGCTCTTGTTTGAAGGGCTGATCTAGTATCCAGTCGGGCAGCCAGGGTTTCTCGAATCCGAGTACTAACTGACCGGAAACCAGCAGTAAGGGCATGGCAAGGAGGGCGGAAATTCCAGGAATTGGCAGAGGTAAGGCTTCAGGCAAAGCGCAGATCAACAGTGTTGAACTAAACGCTCGATCCCCCATCTCGTTAAATAAATCCCGTAGGCGTACCTCATCACCTTGATGCTGCTCCAGAAATCGTTGCAAAAGTTCAGAGATTTGCAGAGTGTTGCCAGAAGTTTCAGGGTTTTGAATAAACGGTATTAGTATGTTCAATTTATATAACCAAGATACAGACTATGGTTTTTGATTGTAACAGTCTTATATGCAGGGTTATTTCATTCTAAAGATTGACTTTAATTGTTTGAGGCTAATACCAATTGGCGTAAAGATGGGACGTGGTTGAAAATTCATGATAGTCTCCGAGACTGAACTCGGATCGAACAGGAGCTTGGATTGTACAAGTAGTTCTACGACCAAAACAAACTAAGGGCTTTGCCATACTCAAAAAACGTTGGGTCGTTGAACGAACTTTTGGTTGGTTGATGGGGTGTCGTCGATTGGTCAGAGACACGCGAGTTATTGCCTGAAACATCAGAGACGTTTATCTACCTTGCTATGATCCGTATTATAATAAAGCGATTGGCATAAGATTTGACTCTTCAAAACTTTTAAAACACCCTCTTAACACCAAGCGTATTGTTTTATAATAAGCATTTTTGCAAGCTTTCAGCTAAGGCTTGGACGTGAGGTTCTAAAACAAATGAATAGTGATTACCGGGTACGTTATGAATTTCAATTTCCTCAGCAGCTAAAACTGAGAATAATTCTACCCAAACTAAAGTAGGATCAGGAGCCATGATATGTTTTTCTCTGGCTCTAAAAATGGTAACTTTCCCAGGATAGGGACGACGTTGATAAAAATAAGTGGCTTTTAATGTTCCTACTAAAACATCTAAAATTCGGCGATTATTGTGACGTTCCACTCCTGGTGGAAAAATTTTGGCTTGGCGTGCTTTTTCGATGATGTAATTTAAGCTTTCTTCGACACTCAAATTTTCGATTTCGGCTAGTAAAATCAGGTTATCTTGACCAAACATTCCACCAAATACACGCGACAATACACCAACTAAGTAAACATCATCAATTTTTTTATTTTTATCTAACAAAATTGGCACGTAGGAATCTAAAATTGCTAGTAATGAAACTTCTTTTCCTTGTTGGTGTAATTGTTGAGCCGTTTCGTAAGCAACTACTCCCCCAAATGACCAACCACCAATTTGATATGGGCCTGTGGGTTGAATTGTTTGTATCGCTTGAGCATAAAGGCTAGCCATTTCTGTAACTGTAGTTAGTGGTTCTTCTTCACCATAAAAACCCTGTGCTTGTAAACCATAAAATGGCTGGTCAGTGCCTAAATAATGCGCCAAACTAAAATAGCAAAGTACATGTCCCCCGGCTGGATGTATGCAGAAGAAGGGACGTTTCGTACCTTTGGGCTGAATTGCTACTATAGGTGAGTTGGAAAAAATATCTGTGGAGTTTTGCAGAATTTCTGCTAGTTTCTCAATTGAACTATTGGTAAGTAAAGTTGACAATGATAACTCTCGACCAAATTTTTGTTCAATGGCATTTGTTAAATGTAATGCTAAAAGAGAATTGCCACCAATTTCAAAAAAGTTATCTCTGATATCAATTTCCGAAATCTGTAAAATTTCTGACCAAATCTGTACTAATTTTCTCTCTAAGTCATTGCGTGGAGGAGTAAAATTTTCATGAGTTATTAAATTAGAAAAATCAGGTTTGGGAAGCGATCGCCTGTCTATTTTTCCACTAGGAGTCAGAGGAAAGGAATTTAAGCATACAAAAGCTGAGGGAACCATGAATTCAGGTAATTTATCCCGAAGGAAATTCCGCAGTTCTGTTGGTGTGGGTGGTTCTTGATGAGAAACAATATAAGCAATTAAATGCTTGTTATTCAAATTATCTGTTTGGGCGACAACCACAACTTGGCTAATCTGGGGATGTTGCGTCAGTGTACTCTCAATTTCTCCCAACTCAATCCGAAAACCCCGAATTTTGACTTGATCGTCGATTCTGCCGACATACTCGATATTACCATCAGGCAAATAACGCGCCAAGTCGCCAGTTTTATACATCTGTCCTGTCGCAAAGGGATTAGCTACAAATCTTTCTGTAGTTAATTCTGGACGACGCCAGTAACCTCTTGCAACTCCCACACCACCAATGTAAAGTTCACCCACGACATCTACAGGCACAGGTTGCAAATGTTGATCTAGGATATATATTTGAGTATTTGCAATGGGACGACCAATCGGTACTGTTTGATATTGACTTTGAGGTTGACACTGCCAAAACGTTACATCGATTGCTGCTTCTGTAGGGCCATAAAGATTGTGTAGTTCACATCCCAAACGTTCAAAAAACCGTTCTTGCAAACTCACAGGTAAAGCTTCACCACTGGTCATTACCCGTTTTAATGACTGAAAATTTTCCATTCCTTTAGCTTGCAAAAATACTTGCAGCATCGAGGGGACAAAATGTAATGTGGTAATTTCTTCTTGGATGATTGTATTAATTAGGTAAGAACTATCCCGGTGTCCACCTGGTTGTGCTATAATCAGCCGCGCCCCGGTAATCAACGGCCAAAAGAATTCCCAGACAGAGACATCGAAGCTAAAGGGAGTTTTTTGCAGAACCTTATCTTGTTCGGTGAGTTGATAAGTGTCTTGCATCCATAACAGACGATTGCAGATACCGCGATGGGTATTCATCGCACCCTTGGGTTTACCAGTGGAACCAGAAGTGTAAATTACATAGGCGAGATTTTCTGGTGTGGTTGTATTCTGGAGATTGCGATCGCTATTTTGAGAAATCTTCTCCCAGTCAGTATCCAAGCAAATTGTGTGGGTTGGACGTGTTGGTAAATTATCAACTAAATGACTTTGAGTCAACAACACCGACACCTGGGAATCTTCCAACATATATGCTAAACGTTCTTGGGGATATCCAGGGTCAATTGGAACATAAGCTGCACCCGCTTTGAGAATTCCCAACAACCCCACAACCATTTCTAAAGAACGTTCCACACAAATCCCAACTAAATCTTCAGTTGCAATTCCCAAAGATTGCAAATAGTGGGCGAGTTGATTCGCTCG
The DNA here is from genome assembly GCF_059505505.1 of Pelatocladus sp. Lineage (NCBI taxonomy): Bacteria > Bacillati > Cyanobacteriota > Cyanophyceae > Nostocales > Hapalosiphonaceae > Pelatocladus > Pelatocladus sp. The sequence continues at coordinate 28,542 of NZ_JCACKS010000211.1, forward strand.
ACAATTTAACTGATGATAAGTCAATTCTTGATCAGCAAACTTGAGAGCGTTCGCATCTGGTGTTTTCTCTACCTGTGCTGTAAATAATTCATGTAGACAAAATGACAAATCATAATTAGTTTGTGTCTGATTCCATGTAAATAATATGTTTTGCTTTTCTTCTGGACTCAGCAGATAATTTTCAGAAACACTACCTGATTGTCTTTCCGAATAAGTTTCTCGTTCTCCAATTTCTAGAAAATTATGTATAAACTTCATGATTCCCATCTTTAATAAAATAAATAATTAATTATTTTTAGTCAGATAATTAATATTAACAATTATCAGTTATATCAAGTTCAGATAATTAGTTGTAGCGTTTCCCAAGCAACTGAAGTACACCTAAACCTTTGATATCAAAACAAGCAGCTTTAAAAATGTACCTCACGCTTATTGAGAAACGCTATATACTTCCCACAGTCATTGCACCCCACCCCAACCCTCCCCGCAAGCGGGGAGGGTGCGCGTAGCGCGGGTGGGGTTCTTCTGTAACTCACGTTTGTTGAAATATGCTGTATTATCGAACAGCGACTAACTGATAACTGATAACTGTTCACTGAATTTAATCGCCACCAAATTCGACCAATTTCCCAATATTAAAATCTATTCTGAGCCAACCTTTTAGCTGTTGCAAATTTTGTAGCAAAAGTAAAGGAATTTGCCAATGATGAACTGTCAAAAAAGGTAGAGGATCACTAAAACTGTAAATTGCATCTTTCCCACCAAAAAAGTTTTTCAACCAGGTTTGCAACTGTGACCAATGACGAATTCCTGTCAATCGCCAAATTTCGTGATAAATCCAGTAGGTAGGCTTACTATTAAAAAGAGGTTGAATTGGTTCTAATTGTGGAATTTCACTCAGATAAGCATCTGCCACACTCGGATGATTGTAGAACATGGTGATGGCAGAATGGGTGCGCGGATTACATTCAATCGCATAGATTGTGCCATCTTCTGCTTGGATAAAGTCAAAAGATACCTGTCCAGTGATACCTAATTCTTTGACAAAGTGTCGCACCCATTCCAGAATTTGGGGATGATCGACATTCTCATAGTTAACTTGGAATGCCGAAGATTCACAACAGCAATGCATTCTCAACTCCCCATTGCGGACAGTGCTGTGGGTGCAAAATTCTTTTCCAGGAATAAATTCTTGCATAATCCACGGCTTTTGGGGACTGATGGGTAAGCTGTTGACAAAATCTGCTGTTACTTCGGGAGTCTCACAAGGAAGTTTGGTTAAATCTAAGCGACGAACAGAGTCATAAGGAATGCTTTTGAGGATGTATTGACGCTTTTCTTGAGAAAAATCAAAGTTGATCACCTGTTCCGGGTCAGTAATTTTGAAAGACTTGGGAACAGATAACCCCAAACTCCGCGCTTTCTCAGCAAAAGCGTATTTATCATCTAACATTTGGGTGACATCTGCGTCGCAGTGAAAAACCTCGCAGTACTTGGATAGTATGGGTTTGGCTAAAGAGTCGTAGTAACTAGCAACCGGACTGCACACAGGTACATAGACATCGATATTTTCTTTTTGAACAATGTCTAATAAGGCTTGGGTATAAGCTTCAGGGTCGGATTGGGGTGTTGGTAGAGTGTAGAAACTACTTACTGCTTTGGAAAATCGATGTCCCGTTAACCAGTATTTGTGAGTTTCTACTAAAACTACTCGATGTCCGGCGGCGTGAAAACTACGGGCTAATTGTAACGCCTTAGTCATTTTACCGCCACTAATCAAGATGTTTTTGGGTTCGGTGGCGATCGCTTGCGATTGATGACCCAGTAACAGCGATACCAACACAATCACAGCATTGATTGGCAATACCAACAACAGCAGTGCAAGCGTACCTACATTTTTCCACAATGCAGATATGCGAAATCCAAGCGGGACTGACTGCGTTTTTGGCGCAGGAGAAGCAACAGAAATAGATTGTGTCATAAATTCACCCTCAAAAAAACCCATCAGCATCACCCAAACCCTATGTTTTTCAAGACAATCGCCGAATTAAAGTCACACCATCACGAAGCGGTAGTATAACTTGTTCAACACGCGGATCTTGGGTAATAATTTGGTTAAATTGAGCGATCGCTTCGCCATTAGCTGTGCGTTGTTCTGGTGGTAGATAAACTTGTCCCTGCATTAAAGTGTTATCTACACAAATGATGCCGTTAGATGCAAGTAGATTCTTATCCAAGATAATCTGGAAATACTGCACATATTCTTTTTTGTCAGCGTCGATGAAGATCAAATCAAATGATTCACCTGCTGCTGCAAGTTTTTGCAGAGTTTCCAAGGCTGATGCTACTTCCACAGTGATTTTATGACCATGGGGTGAGTTCTGGAAACAAGTTTGAGCAAAGCTAGCAACATAAGAATCCACTTCACATGCTACCACTTGTCCATCATCAGGTAATGCCTCTGCCATTGCCAAAGCCGAATACCCGGTGAACATTCCTACTTCCAAGACACTTTGTGCTTTAGTCATGTGAACAAACATTTTGAGTGTTTGTCCTTCAACGTGTCCAGAAAGCATTTCCTGTTCTAGTTGACGCACTGTTTCACCATCAGTGAAACGTTGTGTCCAGTCTTCTTTGGTAGTTTTTTGTATCAGTGCTGCTAAGGCGTCAGATTCAGGAGTGGTGTGTTCACTAATATAAGGTTCTAAACCCGCCGCTAATTGATACGCCTGTCGCAGCGCAGTGACAACAGTTTCAGGAGTATTTCCTGATTCTGCCAAAGCTAGGGTTTTTTGTAGTTGTTCGACCAATATCCCGTGGGGAGTTACGGGTCTAGGTGTGTTCTTTTTAACAACGTTAGGCACGATTCTAGACTCCTACCATCTCAGATTGTTCTGCACTGATATAGGCGTCAATCCCATCTCCACCACGAGGATATGTTGCACACAAAGATTTATGTGCAATCAAAGCTTGATGTAGTTCTTCACGGGTAAGATCGTTGACAAAGAAACACTCACCAATAGGTTTTGGCATTGCGGCGCGTTGTTTACCGTCTCTTGTCTGGGTGATAGATTGGGTAGCGTACCATAACAAATCGCTATCTAGAAGGGGATGATTGAGGGCTAAACCTATACGACTCATCAATTCAAGAATGCGATCGCGATCGGCTACTGTAATATATCCACGTCGTTCAGCAATAGTTGCTGATAGCGCCATATCTATGTTGACAGCATGACCATGATATAGGGGAACGCGCGGTGCTAATTCCAGTGTCGGACTCCAAGTATGACCATAAGCAATGACGCGATCTAAATCTAGTTCATGCAGATTTGGAGTTTCTAACTCCAGCATGGTTTTAATTGCTTCGTAGTTCACTTTATGAGCAATTTCTTGCAGTTCTGGCGTACCGTTGAGATACCCAAAGTGTGTATGCAGTAAATCTTCTCCGTACTCATATAGCAAGTTAAAAACTTCTGCATTTGCTACCACCGCAATTTTCACCAGTTCCGCCATTCCATTACGGACTTGGGCTGTTGGTAGTGTTTTGAGGAAGGAAAAGTCTAGAATGACTTTCTTTGGTGCATGGTAAGCACCCAGGCGATTTTTCAGCTTTTTATGATTGACTGCTACTTTAATAGCAATCCCAGCATCTATCAAACCAATCAAAGTCGTGGGAATGCGGATATAGTTAGTACTGCGACGATAAGCCGCACAAGCAAAACCTACAACATCAGTAACTAAACCACCGCCAACTACTAAAACAGGTTCTTTACGAATTAAGCCAAAATCAGCAAACGCATCAATTACTTGCTCAAAAGTTGCCATGGTTTTGGCAGTTTCAGTAATAGTAATTGGAAACACAGTTAAGTCAATGTCATAGTAACGAAAATATGACTTAATTTGGTCTCCATACAAACGGTAGACATTATCATCAACAACAGTCAAGCAGCGTCCAAATTTCTGATAACTATCAGCAATTTCTGTATTTTTTATATTGAATACACCATTCACATAAACCAGGCTAAAATCTATCTTTTCGTAGCCAGTCACATGAAATGCTGTCTCAGTAGCTGCAAAAGTAGCGTGAGGTGTACCCATTAGTTTTGCCTTTTGTGTATGAATTTTCGAGTGAATCTGAATCAATATCCATGTTGAATGTTGATTGCTTTTTTACTCAAGGTTACAAGCAAGTCACAACAACCTATAACTAGAAAAATTACTATTTATTCCTGATTCATTTTGGATATTGATCAACAATGAACAATCACAATTTTCAAGCTATCTTTATAAATCCTCACTACATAATACACGGATCTGTAGATAGCGTAGAAAACTCTGTTCAATACCTAATTACAATCAAATAAAGATCACATAAAAACAACATCTATTTTTTACACAGATGCATTATTAATCTATGCTGCCAAAGGCTAACAACTTGAGTTAAACTCCAGTTGTTATAACCATTACCTAATAAAGCTTTTAACCATTCAAAACAAGAAAAGCTCTAAGCCGTTTTTAGTATACATGCAATATCTGATAGTAACAAGGTACGAATATTGAAATGATGTTACTAGTAATGAAAATATGAAATTTTTCCGTTATGGCTGCTCTTCCACTGCTATGATTTGCAGGACTTTTAGTGTGGAAAACCTTTTGTGCTTGTCTCCTAGCTTCCACTTAAGATTACAGCCCTGATTAATATTCAGTTCGCTGTTTTTTAACATTTATCTAGAACCTTAATAGTGGTGTCAAAACTGATACTCTGCCATGCCTAAAAAGGCTGGAAATGTTATTCAAGCTGAAAGCCGAATCAATCGCAATTACTTTGTCATTATTCAAAGCGATAATCAGAGATAAGTGTTTAACTTAACTCCATGGAACAAAAATGAATTAATGAGTATCCTTAACAAAATTTAGCTTAACTCTAATATAGAAAATATCTACCAAAATATATATTAGGATAATTTATTAGAATCTCGAACTTAAATAACCATAAAATATGAATTATCAAGCTGCAAAATATGGTATGTGACGTTCTGAAAATTTTTTTTAGATTCAGTCAATATCTGACAAGAAAATATAGATAGAGCCAAAACCTCCACCAAGTTTACTATTTGGAACTTTAAATTACCGAATATTGTTACTTTCTGAGAAAATATGGGAACTATATATCTAGAGTATGATTTATATTTGTCAATTAAGTAGTAATGTTAGCTTCCTCTCGTCAAAGTATAGGTGCATTTTTTTCAGCTTGTCTGTGTATTTTAGGTGTTTCTTTGTTGCAATTTCCACACATGCAACAACTAATCTCTAGTCATAAAACTGCTTCATTAGCAAGTTTAGAACGAGAAATAAACGCAGAAAAACTTCGGTTGAATTTGCTCAAAAAAATGCCGCATTTTGGTTATAATAATTTGATAGCAAACTGCGTATATCTAGATTTTTTGCAATACTTTGGTGATGACGAAGTCCGCGCGAAAACAGGTTACAGTCTTAGTCCCGAATATTTTGAAGTCATCTTGAAACGCGATCCGCGATTTTTAGAAGCTTACCTGAGTCTTTCTACCAGTACTTCTATGTATGCTGCCATGCCAGAGCGTTCCATAGCATTAATGAAAACTGGCTTAAAGTCTCTTTCCCCTTGGGTTCCCTCCAAGTCCTATTATGTGTGGCGTTATAAAGGCATTGACGAATTATTATTTTTAGGAGATTCTCAGAATGCCAAACAATCTTTTCAACAAGCTGCTAACTGGGCAAATAACCATACAGATGAAGAGAGTAAACAAGTCGCGGAATTTTCCCAAAAAACAGCTGACTTTTTAGAACGTAATCCTGATAGTAAATATGCTCAGATTGCTACCTGGATGATGGTATTAAATAATCAGGTTGACGAAAAAACCCACCAAAGAGCAATTATTGCCATAGAAACATTCGGAGGAAAAGTCATCAAAAATCCTGACGGTTCCACCAGGATTAGATTACCTAAACAAGATTGAGTCAATAGTCATTTGTCATTTGTTATTGTTATTGTTCTTGAATTTTGAATTTTGAATTGATGTGTCTCCCTTATCCCCGATCCCCTTCCACTGGTACAACGGCAAATTAATCCATTCCCAAACCCTAGAGTTACCCATAGACGATCCGGGTTTACTCTACGGGGCAACTGTGTTTACAACTTTGCGGGTTTATAATCAATCTTTGGAGCATCGACTAACTAACTGGCAAGCCCACTACGATCGCCTGAAATTTAGTTTGCAAGCTTTTGACTGGTGCGAACCACAACAAAAGCGATTACGTCAAGGTGCAGAATTGCTCACAATGCATTTCCCCATCCTCAGAATCTCTGTATTTCCTGATGGGCGAGAATGGATTACTGGTAGGGAATTACCAAAAGACTTAACAGAAAAACAAAATCATGGGGTATCTGCTACCTTATCGCTCCCAAAATACTATCGGAGTTTACCCGATCACAAGACTGGCAATTATCTCAGTGCTTGGCTAGCGAAAAATAGCGCTCAAAAACTAGACATCCAAGAAGCAATATTAGTAGATAGTCTAGGAAATTGGCTAGAAACAAGTACAGGTAATCTTTTCGGTTGGTGCGATGGTTGTTGGTGGACACCTCTCCTGACAATGGGAATTTTACCCGGAATAATGCGATCGCAACTTATCAACTATTTGAAACAACAGCAGCCATTACGAGAGGAACCCTGGACACCGGAACTAGTCAAAAAAATGGAAGCGATCGCCTATTGTAACAGTGTGGTCGAAATTGTTCCTATCCACACCGTCATTCAGCCTACAGGATCGCTACAATATAATCCCCACCATACTTGTTTTCAAAAAATACGGAGATTTTTACTAGCATTGTAGGTGTGGAATTTGGTATACCTTAAGATAAGTTAACATAATTCTTAAAATGCCCTCGCACGACAAACTTAGGAGGATTGACCTCAGTGAATAATAAACGATGGAGAAATGCGGGGCTGTACGCACTGCTTTTTATTGTTGTCGTTGCTTTGGGAACAGCTTTCTTTGACAAGCAACCCCAAAGTAGAGAGACATGGCGATACAGTCAATTTATTCAAGAAGTCCGAAACAACAAGGTAGAAAAAGTCAGTATTAGTGCGGATAGGTCTACAGCTATAGTCACGCCCAAATTTGACTCTAAAAAGAAATTGGTGACTTTGGTTAACGACCCCAATCTGATCAACGAACTTAATGAAAAAGGCGTTGATATTATTGTTCTACCTCAAACAGACGAAGGATTCTGGTTTAAGGCACTAAGTAGCTTATTCTTCCCCGTATTACTTCTAGTTGGTTTGTTTTTCTTATTACGCCGCGCCCAAAATGGACCTGGTAGCCAAGCGATGAACTTTGGTAAATCCAAGGCCAGAGTGCAAATGGAACCACAAACCCAAGTTACCTTCGGGGATGTTGCTGGTATTGACCAAGCCAAGCTGGAATTAAACGAAGTCGTAGACTTTTTGAAAAATGCCGATCGCTTCACTGCTGTTGGAGCCAAAATTCCTAAAGGCGTTTTGTTAGTAGGCCCTCCAGGAACAGGTAAAACACTATTGGCTCGTGCTGTAGCAGGCGAAGCAGGTGTCCCCTTCTTCTCTATCTCTGGTTCTGAGTTCGTAGAAATGTTTGTAGGTGTGGGTGCATCCCGCGTTCGCGACTTATTCGAGCAAGCCAAAGCCAATGCGCCTTGTATCGTCTTCATCGATGAAATTGACGCTGTTGGTCGTCAGCGAGGTGCAGGTTTAGGTGGTGGTAACGATGAACGAGAACAAACCCTCAATCAGTTACTCACAGAAATGGACGGTTTCGAAGGTAACACTGGTATTATTATTATCGCTGCTACTAACCGCCCCGACGTTCTAGATGCAGCCTTGTTGCGTCCCGGTCGCTTCGACCGTCAAGTTGTTGTAGACCGCCCAGACTACTCCGGACGTGTGGAAATTCTCAAAGTTCACGCCCGTGGCAAAACTCTGGCAAAAGATGTGGACTTAGATAAAATTGCCCGTCGCAGTCCTGGTTTTACAGGTGCGGATCTATCAAATCTGCTCAACGAAGCTGCGATTCTGGCTGCACGTCGCAACCTGACCGAAATTTCGATGGATGAAATCAACGATGCGATTGATCGCGTTTTGGCAGGTCCAGAAAAGAAAGACCGAGTCATGAGCGAAAAACGCAAGGAATTGGTCGCATATCACGAAGCTGGTCACGCTTTGGTTGGTGCTTTAATGCCAGACTATGACCCAGTGCAAAAAATTAGCATTATTCCTCGTGGTCGTGCTGGTGGTTTAACTTGGTTTACCCCCAGCGAAGACCGTATGGATAGCGGTTTGTATAGCCGTTCCTATCTAGAGAATCAGATGGCTGTGGCCTTAGGTGGTCGTATTGCTGAAGAATTAATCTTTGGTGAAGAAGAAGTCACAACAGGTGCTTCTAACGACCTGCAACAAGTAGCACGTGTTGCTCGCCAAATGGTAACTCGATTTGGTATGAGTGAAAGACTTGGCCCAGTTGCCCTTGGTCGTCAGCAAGGCAATATGTTCTTAGGTCGGGATATCATGTCAGAACGTGATTTTTCCGAAGAAACTGCTGCTGCTGTTGATGAAGAAGTCCGTCAATTAGTAGATTCAGCTTACGCCCGTGCCAAGAAAGTATTGACACAGAACCGCCACGTTCTCGATCAACTTGCAGAAATGTTAGTTGAGAAAGAAACTGTAGACGCTGAGGAGTTGCAAGACTTGTTGGCAAACAACGATGTGAAAACAGCAGCGTTTGCGTAATGATTGAAGATTTAGGAGTTAATATAAATAACTCCTAATTTACTAGTCTAAATTACTCACAATAAGCAGGGAATTCTTGAATTTTATGGAAATTCCCTGTTTTTTTTGACATTACACAATATCGCCCGCTCGATTAAACCCCAGCGATCGCTTGAATTGAGGAAACAAAAATCGTTTGGATGGCATCAATTTTTTTCAACGCAACTACAGCAGAAAGCGTAGCCAAACTGAGAAGAAAGCTGTTAAAATCTAAACCACCTTTAACCAATGCAGACTCCGTTTCAGATAAGTCTGCAAAATAACTTTGTTCCAGAGAAATATCAGATATTGCAATTCTAGTCATGATATGTTTATGCTTTACATTTGTTCACGTTTGTAATTGACATGAACTCAGATTTTCCACCTGGCTAATATCTCATCAGAAAATAAATTTTCTTGGCAATAGCTCAAGAATTCGTTTCCTTGACGTTGTTGAGACTGGTGCAAAATCTAAGTAAATTTTTTCTGTAGCAAATGTTATTCGCTCCAAACTCTGGATAACGAAAATACCCTGATAAATGAGTCTATATTTTGGATGTAGGGTTTTAACTTACTTTCACCCTTACTAAATCAGTATAGTATAAATTACTCAGTATATTGTTAAAAATTTAATAAACTTCTTTGTATTTACTTAGAGCTTGCTTCCCTCAGGGTAATTTCGCGTCTCTACATGTCCAAAATTATGAGGAAAAATTCTTAACCGAACCGTATTGGAGGTGTAAGAGGAGTAAAAATTTATGCTCTCGTTGTGAACAATTGCCTCTGGGATGATTTTGAGCATAGCTGGCTCTAGCTTTGATGCTACGAGTGGAACATTTTTGATTTTTGTAAATTAATCGTTGAGTATGTTTAACTGGATTTTCAGAGTTTCACTGAAGCAGAATTAATTAACTCTAACTATCGTACTCATTTAGTGCAAAGCAAGGCAAATATAGCCATGAAACGCAGATAGATACATAACTAAAAATTTAGATAACGCCAAGAAAAAATTTAATAATGTTAGAATTTAACAGATTTAGATACAGTAAATTACACTCTTTATTTAGTCAGCGTCATTTAATAATCAAAGTGTGAGGAGGATTGAAACTTTATGCGAGTATTACTCGTCTATCCGATATTTCCCAAAACTTTTTGGTCATATGAAAAGATATTAGCATTAGTAAATCGAAAAGTTTTGCTGCCACCATTAGGTTTGGTAACTGTAGCCGCGATTTTGCCCCAGGAATGGGAATTTAAATTAGTGGATCGTAACATTCGTCCAGTGACAGAAGCAGAATGGGCTTGGGCAGATTTAGTAATTTTCTCAGCAATGATTGTCCAAAAACAAGATTTGCTTGATCAAATTCGAGAAGCAAAAAAACGTGGGAAGTTAGTTGCTGTGGGTGGTCCTTATCCTACTTCTACACCAACTGAACCAAAAGCAGCTGGCGCAGATTTTCTGATTTTGGATGAAGGAGAAATTACCCTCCCGATGTTTGTCGAAGCAATTCAACGGGGAGAAACATCTGGTACTTTACGGGCTACAGAAAAGCCAGATGTCACTTCAACTCCGATTCCTCGCTTTGATTTGCTAGATTTTGATGCTTACGACATGATGTCAATTCAATTTTCGCGCGGCTGTCCTTTTCAGTGCGAATTTTGTGACATTATTGTTCTTTATGGTCGCAAACCTCGTACCAAAACACCAGCCCAACTATTATCAGAGTTGGATTATCTCTATGAATTAGGTTGGCGGCGGGGTGTTTTCATGGTGGATGATAACTTTATTGGCAACAAACGTAATGTTAAGTTGTTGCTCAAAGAGTTAAAAGTTTGGATGCAACAACATAATTATCCCTTCCGCTTTGACACCGAAGCATCCGTTGACTTAGCCCAAGATCCAGAATTGATGGAATTAATGGTAGAATGCGGTTTTGCGGCGGTGTTCTTGGGAATTGAAACACCGGATGAAGAAAGTCTGCAAATGACGAAAAAGTTTCAAAATACCCGCAATTCTTTAGTTGAATCTGTGCAAAGCATTATCAAAACAGGTTTGCGTCCTATGGCGGGATTTATTATTGGTTTTGATGGTGAAAAAACAGGCGCAGGCGATCGCATTGTCCGTTTTGCAGAACAAGCAGCAATTCCTTCCACTACTTTTGCCATGTTACAAGCGCTACCAGATACAGCCTTGTGGCATCGCCTCAAAAAAGAAGGACGACTGCGGGAAAACAAAGATGGCAACATCAACCAAACTACTTTGATGAACTTTATTGCCACTCGTCCCCTGGAAGAAATTGCCAGAGAATATGTTGAAGCATTTTGTGATTTATATGACCCAGTTAAATACTTAGACCGCACCTATCGTTGTTTTCTCATGATGGGTACACCAAAATGGAAAGCACCCTTTAAAATGCCAGAGTGGGTAGTTATCAAAGCCTTGTTAATTGTGATTTGGCGCCAAGGAATCAAACGGGAAACTCGTTGGAAATTCTGGCATCATCTCTTTAGCATTATTAAGCATAACCCTGGTGTTGCTGAACATTACCTGGCTACCTGCGCCCACAACGAACATTTCCTAGAGTATCGCCAAATTGTTCGAGATCAAATTGAATCCCAGTTAGCAGAATATCTCGCCCAAGGTGCAGAAAAGCCCTATGTGCCAGAAAAGGAAAAAACACAAGTGTTAGCTGGTTAAGTTGGGAGCATCGCAATTTTTGAAACTCTAAACAAGATCCCCGATTTTTGATAAAAATCGGGGATTTTGATGCGTAGACGCGCAGCGACTTGTCGTCATATCAGGTTCGCTTGATTACTTCTAATTCCCTTTGAACCCCACCCCGGTTTTGTCTAACGCCAAAACCTCCCCTCCCCGCGTGCGGGGAGGGGATTAAGGGGTGGGGTACAATGACTGTGGGAAGTATAACTAATTACCCGAACTTGATATCAGACATCGCGCTTTCAAATTCTCTATTGAGCGATCGCGTTTCAAATGAGAAATTCCAAGCGTGAAGTACCCCTTTTCGCTTCGCTGAAAAAGGGGCGTGTCCTTTTTCATTAAAATGAGACAATTCAGGTTTGAAACAAGAAACTCCGAGCTTGAAACAAGAAACTCCGAGCTTGAAACAAGAAACTCCGAGCTTGAAACAAGAAACTCCGAGCTTGAAACAAGAAACTCCGAGCTTGAAACAAGAAACTCCGAGCTTGAAACAAGAAACTCCGAGCTTGAAACAAGAAACTCCGAGCTTGAAACAAGAAA